>JACXUX010000127.1 GCA_014763725.1 Rhodobacterales bacterium | reverse complement strand
GTCGGCAAGCGTGAAGGCCAGCTCCTGCACCAGGTTCGCGCCCGCCTCCTGCATGTGATAGCCGGAAATCGAGATCGAATTGAACTTCGGCATCTCGGCTGCGGTGTATTCGATGATGTCGGCGACGATCCGCATGCTGGGTTCGGGCGGATAGATATAGGTGTTCCGCACCATGAACTCTTTCAGGATGTCGTTCTGGATCGTGCCGGACAGGGCCGCGCGCGGCACGCCCTGTTCCTCGCCCGTGACGATGAAGTTCGCCAGGATCGGGATCACCGCGCCGTTCATGGTCATCGACACGCTGACCTTGTCCAGCGGGATGCCGTCGAACAGGATCTTCATGTCCTCGACACTGTCGATGGCGACGCCGGCCTTGCCCACGTCGCCCACCACGCGGGGGTGGTCGCTGTCATAGCCGCGGTGGGTGGCCAGGTCGAAGGCGACCGAGACGCCCTGCTGCCCCGCGGCCAGCGCGCGGCGGTAGAAGGCGTTCGATTCCTCGGCCGTCGAGAACCCCGCATATTGCCGGATCGTCCAGGGGCGCCCGGCATACATCGTGGCGCGCACGCCGCGGGTGAAGGGGGGCAGGCCCGGCAGGCTGCCCATGTGCGGCAGGTTCGCCGTATCGGCCTGGGTATACAGCGGCTTGACCGCGATCCCCTCGAGCGTGGCCCAGGTCAGGCTGTCGGGGTCGCGGCCCTTCAGCTCGCGGGTGGCGGCCTTCTTCCAGGCGTCCAGTTCGTCGGTCATCGGACCCTTCCTTTCGCGACACGCCGGTTCCGGCGCGATCCTGCTTTGGTTTTCGGCCCCCCCGGCCCTATATCGGGTGGTGGAGGTGCCATGAAACCGTTTCACATCCTTGTTCTGGCGGCCTTTTTGCCGGCTGCCGCCGCCGTTGCCGCGCAAGAGGCGCCCCCGCCCGCGGCCGAATCCGAACCCGCGCCCGTGCTGGCGCCGGTGTCGGCGGCCGATCTGACGATGGACAGCCTGCTGTGGCAGGTGCGCCCCGTCGTCGTCTTTGCCGACAGCCCGGCCGATCCCAACTTCGTCCGGCAGATGGACCTGCTGGCCGTGGACCAGGCGGGCTTTCTGGAACGCGACGTGGTGATCGTGACCGACACCGACCCCGCGGCGATGACCGAATGGCGGCGCAAGCTGCGGCCCCGGGGCTTTTCGCTGGTGCTGATGGACAAGGACCTGAAGGCCGTCCTGCGCAAGCCGCTGCCCTGGGACGCGCGCGAGATCGAGCGCGCCATCGACAAGTTCCCCCTGCGCCGGCAGGAAATCCTGGAACAGCGCCCGGCGGGGCGGTAGGCGCCGCCCGCCCGCCTTGGCCGGGCCGCGCCCATCATTCGAACTCCATGATCACGTCGTCGACCTTCAGGCTGGCGCCGGCGGCGGCGGCGATGCGGCGGACGATGCCGCGGCGTTCGGCGCGCAGGATGTTCTCCATCTTCATCGCCTCGACCATGGCCAGCGCCTGGCCTTCCTGGACCTCGTCGCCCTCGGCCACGGCGATCTTCACCACCAGGCCGGGCATCGGGCAGAGCAGGAACTTCGACGTGTCCGGCGGCGCCTTCTCCGGCATCAGCAGGGCCAGTTCGTGCTGGCGGGGGCTGCGGACGTGGCACTTCAGGTCCGCCCCGCGCAGCCGCAGGCGGAAGCCCATGGGGATCTTGCCCACCTTCAGCACCAGCGGCGCGCCGTCGACCGTCAGCCGCGCCAGCGGCTGGCCCGGGGTCCAGTCGCTTTCGACCCGCAGGGCGGTGCCGTCGGCAAAGCGCACGGTGGACCCCGCCGGATCGGCCGCGATGGTGACGGCATGGGCCTGGCCCTGCAGGCTGACGACCCAGTCGTCGCTCACCCGGCGGGTGTGGTTGTCCATCGTGCCCGAGATGCGCGTGCGGCGGATTTCGGCCACGCGGTGCATCGCGGCGGCCGCGGCGGCCACCCGGCGCAGGGTTTCGTCATCCAGCGTCGCGCCCTGGAAGCCTTGGGGATATTCCTCGGCAATGAAGGCGGTGGTGATGTTGCCCGCCACGAACCGCGGATGATCCATCACCGCGCCCACGAAGGGCAGGTTGTGGCCGATGCCCTCGACCTCGAAGGTGTCGAGCGCAAGCCGCATCTCCTCGATGGCGCCCGCGCGGTCGGGGGCCCAGGTGCACAGCTTGGCGATCATCGGGTCGTAGAACATGCTGATCTCGCCGCCCTCATAGACGCCGGTATCGTTGCGCACGATGCCGCCGCGGGGGGTCGGCCCCTCGACCGGGGGGCGATAGCGCGTCAGCCGCCCGATCGAGGGCAGGAAGTTGCGATAGGGATCCTCGGCATAGAGCCGGCTTTCCATCGCCCAGCCGTTGATCTTCAGATCGTCCTGGGCAAAGGGCAGCGGCTGGCCCGCCGCCACGCGGATCATCTGTTCCACCAGGTCGATGCCGGTGATCAGTTCGGTCACCGGGTGTTCCACCTGCAGCCGGGTGTTCATTTCCAGGAAGTAGAAGTTGCGGCTGCCGTCGACGATGAATTCCACCGTGCCCGCGCTGGTATAGCCCACGGCGCGGGCCAGGGCGCAGGCCTGTTCGCCCATCGCCTTGCGCGTGGCGGGGTCGAGGAAGGGCGAGGGCGCCTCTTCGATCACCTTCTGGTTGCGCCGCTGGATCGAACATTCGCGTTCGTGCAGGTAGACGACGTTTTCATGCTGGTCGGCCAGCACCTGGATCTCGATGTGGCGGGGCTGGGTGACGAATTTCTCGATGAAGATGCGGTCGTCGCCGAAGCTGCTGGCAGCCTCGTTCTTCGACGACTGGAAGCCTTCGCGCGCCTCCTGGTCGTTCCAGGCGATGCGCATGCCCTTGCCGCCGCCGCCCGCGCTGGCCTTGAGCATGACGGGATAGCCGATCTGGCGGCTGATCGTGACCGCCTCATCCGCATCGGCGATCAGGCCCATGTAGCCCGGCACGGTGGACACGCCCGCGGCGGCGGCGATCTTCTTGGACGTGATCTTGTCGCCCATCGCCTCGATCGCGGGGCTGGGCGGGCCGATGAAGACGACGCCCGCCGCTTCCAGCGCGGCGGCAAAGGCGCGGTTTTCCGACAGGAAGCCATAGCCCGGATGCACCGCCTGGGCCCCGGTCTGGCGGATCGCGTCCAGGATGCGGTCGATCACGATATAGGACTGGTTCGCCGGCGGCGGGCCGATGTGCACCGCCTCATCCGCCATCTGCACATGCAGCGCATTGCGGTCGGCGTCGGAATAGACCGCGACGGTCTTGATGCCCATGCGGCGGGCCGTCTTGATGACGCGGCAGGCGATCTCGCCCCGGTTGGCGATCAGGATCTTGTCGAACACCTTGGTCCCTCTTCCCTGGGGCCGCCCGCGGGGCGGCGCGAAACGAAAGAAACCGCCCGGGCGGTCGGCCCGGACGGTTCCCAGAACGGATATGTGCCGCGCGCGCGGGGGCGGCGGCAGGTCAGCCCGGCGTCAGCAGGGCGGCAGGCCCGGCACGCCGCAGCTGGCCGCCCCGGCCAGCGCGCCCAGCGCGGCGCCGGCGACGATGTTTTCATCCAGCACGTCGGCCGCGACCGCCCCGGCCGCGGCGCCGGCGATGCCGCGTTCGGTCTGGGTGTCGAGGCAGCCCGACAGCAGGGTGGCCGCGGCCAGGGCCGCGAGGGACAGGGTGATGCGCATGTTGCTCGACCTTGATTGAGGTTTTTTATGGCTCCGAAGTCTAGCGCAGCCGCCACCGGGCGAAAGTCAATTCCGGGTGCGCGGCGGGCATCGGCAAGGGCTTGCCGAAGCGGGCCGCGGCCCTGCGCGCCCGCCCGCCGGGCGGCCGCCGCAGGACAGGCCGCCCCGCGGCGCAGGCGCCCGGGGCGGCAGGTCAGGGACGCGGTGCGGTCATGGCAGGCCGCAGCCCCAGCATGACCCCGCCCCGCCGCGGCCGCAAAGCCGAAGGCGGCCCGGCGCCGGGCATCGGCACGGTTCCGCCCGGCGGGCAGGGCGATGCGCGGGTTCATGCCGCATCCCCGTCGTCGTCCAGGTCGTCGTCGTCAAAGCCGGGGGGGACGGCATCCTCGGCAAAGACCTCGGGGAAGGACGCCTGGGCGCGGCGCAGGTCGATGCGCAGCAGCGCCTCATAGCTTTCGGGGTCGAAGGGGTCCTCGGCCGGCACCACCTCGCGCCCGAACAGCCAGGACAGCCGCCCGGCATCCAGATTGCCGCGTTCGAAGGGCTCTTCGCCGAACTGCGCCCACAGCGCCGCCATGAAGGCGGAATCGGCCATGCGGTCCAGGTGCTTGCGGTCCTTGAACCGTTCGCGCCGGATCAGCCGGGTGGCGCCGTCCTTGTTGGCGCGGCGGATGACGAACTGGAAATCGGTGCCCGGCAGGCGGCCGGGAAAGCCGCGATGCTTCAGCATGACACGGCCCCCCGGGCGGGGCGTGCAGCGGCGCCCGCGGTCAGGCCGACCGCGGGACGCCGCAGGTCGTCACTTGTACTTGCCGGTGTAGGTCGGCTCGGTCGAAACCGGGGTTTCGACATAGGTGACTTCTTCCTGAGCCGGGGCGCAGGCCGCTGCAAAGGCAGCGAGGCAGAGCGCCAGAAGGGCGCGGGTGCTGTTCGACATCCTCTACTCCTGTGTTCTTGGGGAAGACCCCGGGGACGATCCCCCGGACAAAGTCCGCCCTGCGAGGCAACGGTCGCTCGGGTTCGACCGTCGGACAGGGTATCGCGCTTTGCCCCCTTTGCCCATGCCCCGGCAGCGCCCGGCCCCGCGCATCCGGCGGGTTGTGGCGCGGCTACATCACGGGCGGGCGCTTGCGGGCCGGCGGGGGCCAGATCTTGTGCGGGCATCAGAACTGCTCCCAGATGCAGCGGCCCTCGGCGATGCGATAGGCTTCGAAGAATTGCACCGCCTCGGGGTCGGTCTGGCCGAAGGGCAGGGGCCGGTCCGACAGCGACACGACGACCTGGGCGGGCTGCGGGCCGGTGGCGGTCAGGCGCGGGACGACATAGGTCTGGCACAGGTAATCCATGTCGCCCAGCGCCAGGTCATAGTCCACGTCCTGCCCGATCCGCGGCGCAAGGAAGCGGAAGCGCCAGGTCAGCCCCTCGGGGCCCGGGGCGTTCCAGATCACCTCGATCAGCCGCACCTCCTGGCCTGAGGGCACGGGGATCGGCTGGTCCACCGTCACGGCCATCGCATCGGTCATGCGCCGCCCCCCTGCCCCGCGGCGGGACGGCGGGCGATGCAGTCCACCTCGACCAGCGCGCCCACGGCCAGCGCGGTCAACCCCAGCGTGGTGCGGGCGGGCCGGCGGTCGGCGGGGAAGAAGGTCTGATAGGTTTCGTTGAACCCGGCAAAGTCTCGGTCGAACCGGGTCAGATAGCAGCGGCACTGCAGCACGTCGCCCCAGCCCAGGCCGACCCCGCCCAGCACCAGCGCCAGATTGTCCATCACGCGGCGGGTCTGCGCCTCGATCCCCGCGGGCAGGGGGGCGTCGGGCGCGGCCGGGTCGGTCGGCATCTGGCCGGTCAGGAACACCCAGCCGTCGGCCTCGACGGCATGGCTGAACGGGGCCACGGGCCGCGGCCCCCCGGCGATCATGTGGAAATCAGGCATCGCATTCCCCTCTGCGGCTGTGTCACAGCGGGATGTTATCGTGCTTCTTCCACGGATTGGTCAGCTTCTTGTTGCGCAGGCTGGCGAATGCGCGCGCCACGCGGCGGCGGGTGGAATGGGGCATGATCACCTCGTCGATGAAGCCGCGTTCGGCGGCGACGAAGGGGTTGGCAAAACGCCCCTCGTAGTCGCGGGTGCGGGCGGCGATCTTGCCCGGATCGCCCAGTTCGGACCGATACAGGATCTCGGTCGCGCCCTTGGCGCCCATCACCGCGATCTGCGCCGTGGGCCAGGCATAGTTGAAATCGCCCCGCAGATGCTTGGACGACATCACGTCATAGGCCCCGCCATAGGCCTTGCGGGTGATGACGGTGACCTTGGGCACCGTCGCCTCGCCATAGGCGAACAGCAGCTTCGCCCCGTGCTTGATGACGCCGCCGTATTCCTGGCCCGTCCCGGGCAGGAAGCCCGGCACGTCGACCAGCGTCAGGATCGGGATTTCGAAGGCATCGCAGAACCGCACGAACCGCGCGGCCTTGCGCGAGGCGTCGATGTCCAGACAGCCCGCCAGCACCATGGGCTGGTTGGCGACGACGCCCACGCTCTGCCCCTCGATGCGGATGAAGCCGGTGATGATGTTGCCCGCGAAATCCTTCTGGATTTCCAGGAAGTCGCCCTCGTCCGCGACCTTCAGGATCAGCTCCTTCATGTCGTAGGGCAGGTTCGGGTTGTCGGGGATCAGCGTGTCGAGGCTGCTTTCGACCCGCGCGGGATCGTCGAAGAAGGGGCGCACCGGCGCGCGGTCGCGGTTGTTCAGCGGCAGGAAGTCGAACAGCCGCCGCGCCTCGGCCAGCGCCTCGACATCGTTTTCATAGGCGCCGTCGGCCACGCTGGACTTGCGCGTATGGGTGCTGGCGCCGCCCAGTTCCTCGGCCGTGACCACCTCGTTCGTCACCGTCTTGACCACGTCGGGGCCGGTCACGAACATGTAGCTGGTGTCCTTGACCATGAAGATGAAGTCGGTCATCGCCGGGGAATAGACCGCCCCGCCCGCGCAGGGGCCCATGATCAGGCTGATCTGCGGCACCACGCCGCTGGCCAGGATGTTGCGCTGGAACACCTCGCCATAGCCGGCCAGGCTGTCGACGCCTTCCTGGATGCGGGCGCCGCCGGAATCGTTGATGCCGATGACCGGGGCGCCGTTCTGGATGGCCATGTCCATGATCTTGCAGATCTTCTGCGCATGGGTGGCGGACACCGACCCGCCCAGCACCGTGAAGTCCTGGGAAAAGACATAGACCATGCGGCCGTTGATCGTGCCCCAGCCGGTGACCACGCCGTCGCCCGCGGGACGGTTCTGTTCCATCCCGAAGTCGGTGCAGCGGTGGGCGACGAACATGTCGAATTCCTCGAAGGACTCTTCGTCCAGCAGAAGCTCGATGCGTTCGCGCGCGGTCAGCTTGCCCTTGGCGTGCTGGGCGGCGGCGCGCGCCGGCCCCCCGCCCTGCCGGGCGCTGGCGCGGCGGCTTTCAAGCTCTTGCAGGATGTCCTTCATGGCGTCCCCCCGTGAAACCTGGCGCACCATAGCGACGCGGCAGCGCGGCACAAAGGAGATTCGGGAAAATTTGCAACGCAGTCCGCCAACGCAGATTGCGAATTGCAAATTCGCAAAGCCCTTGCCAGCCGCAGGCCGCCCCGCCAGTCAGGGGCGACCCAGACGGAGTGCCCCATGTCCCTGCCCGTTCCGCTTGTCACCATCGGCCTGCTGATCCTGTCCAACGTCTTCATGACCTTTGCCTGGTATGGCCATCTGAAGTTCAAGCCCCCCTGTTCGCGGTGATCCTGATCAGCTGGGGCATCGCCTTCTTCGAATACCTGCTGCAGGTGCCGGCCAACCGCATCGGCCACGGCCATTTCAGCGCGGCCGAGCTGAAGACGATCCAGGAGATCATCACCCTGACCGTCTTTGCCGTCTTTTCCGTGCTGTGGCTGAAGGAGCCGCTGCACTGGAACCATCTGGTGGGCTTTGCCTTCATCGCGGCGGGGGGGTTCTTCATCTTTCACAAGTGGGGCTGAGGCGCGCGCGGGGTGTGGACAGACGGCGCGCGTCCGCCTAGCTGTGGGGCCATGAACGCCCAGCCCCCCC
>JACXUX010000126.1 GCA_014763725.1 Rhodobacterales bacterium | reverse complement strand
CGAGGACAATCCCTCGACCACCCTGCGGCGACCCTCTCCCAGCAACCGGTGCTTCACCCTAGCCGAGGAGCGCACCGATGAGTGGAAGTGTTACAACCCTATTCGAGACCCGCGATCAGCGCGCGCAGGGTCTCGATCCCCTCGCCGGTTTCGGACGAGGTGACGACGATCTGCGGATAGGCCGCGGGGTGGCGGGCCAGCGCGCCCTGGACCTGGGCGATATTGGCCTCGCGCGTGGCGCGGTTGACCTTGTCGGCCTTGGTCATCACCACCTGGAAGGTCACGGCGGACCGGTCCAGCAGGGTCAGGATCTCTTCGTCCACCGCCTTGACGCCGTGGCGGGTGTCGATCAACACGAAGGCGCGGCGCAGCGTGACCCGCCCGGCCAGATAGGACCGCAGCAGCGCCTGCCACTGGCGCACGGTGGCCACCGGCGCCTCGGCATAGCCATAGCCCGGCAGGTCGACCAGATAGGACCGGTAGCCCAGGGCGAAGTAGTTGATTTCCTGGGTGCGGCCGGGCGTGTTCGAGGCGCGCGCCAGGTTCTTGCGCCCGGTCAGCGCGTTGATCAGGCTGGACTTGCCCACGTTCGACCGGCCGGCCAGGCAGACCTCGGGGCGGTCGGCGGGGGGCAGGCCCGACATCGCCACCACGCCCTTGACGAAGGTGACGGGCCCGGCAAACAGCAGCCGGCCGGTTTCGCGGGCCTCGTCCTCGGGTTCCGGCGCCAGGGGGAAGGCGCGGGTCATGCCAGCACCTCGACCCGGTCGCCGGGGGTGATGGTGCCGCCCTGCAGCACGGTGCAGTAGACGCCAAAGTCCTGGTGGCCCCAGCCGTCGTCCAGCGCGCCCAGCGTGTCGGTGTCGATCCGCCCGGTGTCGGGGTCGGCCATGGTGGCGCGACAGCGGGTGATGCGTTCGCGCACCTCCAGCACCGCCCCGCCCACGCGCAGGCGGCGGCCGGGCCAGTCGAATTCCTCCCACGGGGCGATCCCGTCCAGCCAAAGGTTGCCGCGGAACCGGTGCGGCGACAGATCGCGCCCGACCCGCTGCGACAGCGCCCGCAGCGAGGGCAGGCCCAGCACCGCGACCGAGGGGAAGTCGCTGTCCGTCATCCCCCGCCCGGCGCGGGTGATGCCCGCAGGCGCCACCCGGTCGGCCGGGTTCAGCGGGGCCAGCCAGGCCAGGAACGCCGCCACATCCGCCGGATCATCGGGGCAGAAGGTCAGCGCGGGCCGGTCGGGATGGGTCAGGGTGATCCGGCGCGTGGCCTCCTCCAGCCGGCAGGCGATCGCCATCAGCGCGGGCGCCTTGGCCCCGCGGTGAAAGTTCGCGCAGGACACCCAGCCCCCGGTCAGCCGCGCGGCGTCGTGATACACCGCCCATTCGCGGTCAAAGGGCAGGCATTCCCCGGCCGAAAGCCGAACGGACGCGAGATCCTCGCGTCCGTGGGCCTTGATCGGGTGGCGGATGATCCGGGCCAGCGTTGCCGTCATTTCTTGCCCGGCGCCCTGGGCTTGGGCTTGGCATTCGCATTGGCCGCGGGCGCCTCTTTCGGCTTGCGCTGGAAGGTCGACCGGATGTTGCCGAACAGGTCGGGCGTGTGGCCGTGGCTGCGCATGATGATGTACTGCTGGGCAAAGGTGATCACGTTGTTGGTGATCCAGTACAGCACCAGGCCCGAGGCAAAGCCGCGCAGCATGAACATGAACACCCAGGGCATCCAGGCGAAGATCATCGCCTGCGCGGGGTCGGTGGGGGCGGGGTTCAGCTTCTGCTGCAGCCACATCGAGATGCCCAGCAGGATCGGCAGCACGCCGACGAAGATCAGCGCCAGGATCGAGCCAGGTTCCGGCGCGGCCCAGGGCAGCGCGCCGAACAGGTTGAACAGCGACGAGGTGTCGGGCGCCGACAGGTCCTGCAGCCAGCCGAAGAAGGCCGCGTGCCGCAACTCGATGGTGACGAAGATCACCTTGTAGAGGCTGAAGAAGATCGGGATCTGGATCAGGATCGGCAGGCAGCCCGCGGCGGGGTTCACCTTGCGGTCCTTGTAGAGCTGCATCATCTCGCGCTGCAGGCGGGCCTTGTCCTCGCCTGCGCGTTCCTTGATCGCCTCCATCTCGGGCTGCAGTTCCTTCGTCCGCGCCATGCTGACATAGGACTTGTAGGCCAGCGGCAGCACGATCAGCTTCAGCACGAAGGTCAGCGCGATGATGGCCAGACCCATGTTGCCGATCAGCGCGTTCAGCCAGTGCAGCACGGCAAAGATCGGCTTGGTCAGGAAGAAGAACCAGCCCCAGTCGATCGAGTCGACATAGCCCTCGATCCCGGCGCTCTGATAGGACCGGATGGTTTCCCATTCCTTGGCGCCGGCGAACAGCTGCTGGCCCACGGTGACGCTGGCGCCCGGGGCCAGGGTGACGGCGGGGCGGCGCACCTCGGTCTGGTAGATGTCGGCGGCGGCGACATGCTTGGTCACCGCGGTGAAGGGCTGGCCCTGTTCGGGGATCAGCGTGGTCATCCAGTACTTGTCGGTGAACCCGATCCAGCCGGACCCGGTGGCCTCGACCACCTCGGCTGCGGCGGCCTCGCGTTCGACCAGCGGCAGGTCGGCCACGTCGTCATACTTCGTCTCGGTCAGGGTGCCGTCGATGCGGCCCACGACGCCTTCGTGCAGCACGAAGAAGTTCCTCAGGTCGGCCGGCAGGCCATGGCGGGCGACGATACCATAGGGCGCCAGCCGCGCCTCGGCCGTGCCGGTGTTCTGCACCTGGTCGGTCACGGTGAACATGTAGTCGCCGTCGACGGCCAGGGTGCGGGTGAAGACCAGGCCCTTGCCGTTGTCCCAGGTCAGGGTGACCGGCGTTTCGGGCGACAGCGTGCCGCCCCCGGCCAGGCGCCATTCGGTATTGGCACCGGGCACGTCCTCGAACCCCAGGCTGCCGCCGGGGGCCCAGCCGTAGAGCGCGTAGTAGGCATTGGGCTGGCCCACGGGGCTGAGCAGCCGCACATTGGCCGAGGCCGGATCCAGCGTGACGCGGTAATCCTTCAGCGACAGATCGTCGATGCGCGCGCCCAGAAGCGAGATCGACCCCGTCAGCCGCGGCGTGTCGATGGTCAGGCGCTGCGCGGCGGGCACGGCCGCGGCGGGGGCCGTGGCCGTGGCAGCGGCGTCCGTCGCAGCGGCGGGCGGGGTCAGCGGCGCCTCGGCGACCGGGGCCGCGGCAGGATCGGGGGTCACGGGTTCCGGCGGCGGGAACAGCACGAACCAGACCAGGATCACCAGAAAGCTGAGCGCGGTTGCCAGAATCAGGTTCTTATTATTGTCGTCCATCAGGGACCACCAACGTTCCGTTGCAGACCTGCGGTCGTTCAACAGAAGGGGGGCCGAAGGTCAAGCGGTTTTGGCGCCGCTCCGGCCCGTGCCTCAGCGCCCGCCCCGGCTGTGGCCCGTTCCGTCCGGGTCGCGTGCCGGCCCCTGGCCGTTCGCGCGCCCGGCTCAGCCCATCCGGTGGCCCAGTTTCAGCGGCTGGGCCTGACGCGCGGCATGGCGCAGCAGCCAGTCCTCGACCTCATCGGCGGGCATCGGGCGGCCGATGCCGAAGCCCTGGACATGGGCGCAGCCCAGCTGGTCCAGCATCGCCTGTTCGCCGGGGGTTTCCACGCCCTCGGCCAGGGTGTCCAGCCCCAGCCGTTCGGCCATCGACAGGATGGCCGAGACGATCTTCTGCTGTTCGCGGTCCTCGTCCAGGCGGGTGACGAAGCTGCGGTCGATCTTCAGCCGCTTGACGGCAAAGCGGCGGATCGCGGTGATCGAGGTGTTGCCCGTGCCGAAGTCGTCCAGGTCGATGCCGCAGCCCATCCGCGCCAGCGCCGCGATATTGTGCACGATCACGTCGGTATCGGTCTGGGCGACCACGGTTTCCAGCACCTCGACTGTCAGGCGCTGGGGGGGCAGGTCGAAGCGGTCCAGTTCCCAGGCGATGCGGTCTGCCAGGCGGGGGTTGCGCAGTTCCGCCAGCGACAGGTTCACCGCCACCCCGGGCACCCGCAGCCCCGCGCTATCCCAGCGCACCAGCGCGGAAAGCGACTGGAACAGCATCACCTCGCCCAGCCGTTCGTCGAGGCCCGAATCCTCGATCTGCGGCAGGAATTCGGCCGGCGGGATCAGGCCGCGGTCGGGGTGGTGCCAGCGGGCCAGCGCCTCGAACCCGCTGACCGCGCCGGTGTCGGTGCTGACCTGGGGCTGGAAGTGGGGGCGGATCTCGCCCTCGTCCAGGGCGCGTTCCAGCCGGGCGCGCTGGGCGTCGCGGTCGGCGCGCTTGCGCGCCATGCCGGGGATGAAGGCGCGGATCCCGCCGGGCCCGTGGCGCAGCGCCTCGTCCGCGGCGGTCTGGGCGGCGTCGACCAGCGCGCGGCCTGTGGCATCCGGCGCCTGGGTGGCCAGGCAGAACCCGACCGAGGCGGTGACATAGACCCGCGCCTGACCCAGCGCGATGGGAGGGGCCAGCGCCGCCTGCAGCCGCGCCGACATCTGCACCAGGGTTTCCAGATCCAGCCGCCGCACCGGACCCAGCGCCACGGCAAAGCCGCCGCCCTCCAGCCGGGCGACGGTATCGCCCGGGCGCAGCGCGGCGCAGAGCCGTTCGGCGGACCGTTCCAGCACCTCGGTCTGGGCGGACCGGCCGTGCCGGTCGATCAGGCGGTCGGCCTCATCGAACTGCAGCACCAGGCAGGCGGTCGTGCGCCCGTCGGCCGCGCCCGCGGCCAGCGCGGCATCCAGCGCCGCGGTCAGCTGCGGGCGCAGCGCGGCGCCGGGCTGGGGCAGCGCCTCGCCCGAGATGGCCGCGCCCCGCGTGGCGCTGGCCAGCGCCAGCAGCAGCGGCAGGCCCAGCGCCATCAGGATCAGCGCCCGTTCGCCCCCCAGCCAGAAGGCCGCCAGCGTCGCCGCCGGGACGAAGACCATGGTTTCGGGGCGCCGCACCGCGTCGCCCCAGCTGCGCAGCCGCCCGCGCCAGGCCCGTGCCGTTCCGAACATTCCGCCTCCGCCCACAGGGTCATGCAACCGCAAGGCTAGGCGGCAAGGCTGATCGGATCGTTAAGGCTCGCCCTTCAGTTGCGGAGGATTTTCCGAAAATGCCGCGGGTTCCCCCCGCATCAGCCTGGCAAAGTCGAACAGGGCGGGGTCGCACAGATGGCTGGGCCGCACGTTCATCAGCGCCCGCGCCATCACCTGCCGCCGCCCGGGGGTGCGGCTTTCCCAGTCGTCCAGCAGCCGCTTGACCTGGGCGCGCTGCAACCCCTCCTGGCTGCCGCACAGGTCGCAGGGGATGATCGGATAGCCCATGTCGCGGGCAAAGCGGGCGCAATCGGCCTCGGCCACCAGGGCCAGGGGGCGGGCGACGAACAGATCGCCATCCTCGTTCAGCAGCCGCGGCGGCATCGTGGCCAGCCGCCCGCCGTGGAACAGGTTCATGAAGAAGGTTTCCAGGATGTCGTCGCGGTGGTGGCCCAGCACGACGGTGGAACAGCCCTCTTCGCGCGCGATGCGATACAGGTTGCCGCGCCGCAGCCGCGAACACAGGCTGCACATCGTGCCGCCGGGCTTGATCTTGGCGGTCACGACCGAATAGGTGTCCTGGTATTCGATCCGGTGCGGCACGCCCATGAGGGTCAGGAACTCGGGCAGGACGGTGGCGGGAAAGCCGGGCTGGCCCTGATCCAGGTTGCAGGCCAGCAGGTCGACGGGCAGAAGCCCGCGCCACTTCAGCTCGGTCAGCACGGCCAGCAGGGTATAGCTGTCCTTGCCGCCTGACAGGCAGACCAGCCAGCGGTCGCCCGCCCGGGCCATGCCATAGGTGTCGATCGCCTCGCGCACCTGCTGCACCAGCCGCTTGCGCAGCTTGCGGAACTCGGTCGACCTGGGGGCGCCGTGGAACAGCGGATGGATCTCGCAGGACTCGTCGTCGAGCATGGCGCGCCTCATCGGGGGGTGCGCCCGGCATAAGGCCGGTGCGCGCGCAAGGTCAAGCGGCGGGGCGGGTCAGCGTCCGTGCTGGCGGTCGTGGTCGGGGTCGACGCCGGGCACGGGGTCATAGCCCTGACCGCCCAGCGGGTGGCAGCGGCCCAGCCGGCGGATCGTCAGCAGGCTGCCGCGGAGGGCGCCGTGGCGGTCCAGCGCCTGCAGCGCATAGGCCGAACAGGTGGGCTGGAACCGGCAGCCATGCCCCACCCAGGGCGACAGCAGCAGCCGGTAGGCCCGCACGGGCAGTGCCACCAGATGCGCCAGAGGGGTCATCGCCCGCCCCCATGCACGCGGGTCAGCGCCTCGTGCAGGTCGGCCAGCAGGTCGGCGTGATCGCGCGTCACCGTGGCCCCGGGGCGGGCCACCAGCACATAGTCCCAGCCGGGGCGGCCGCGTTCGGCGATCACCTGACGCGCCAGGGCTCGCAGCCGCCGCTTGGCGCGGTTGCGGGTGACGGCATTGCCGGTCTTCTTGGACGCGGTATAGCCCACGCGGATCGTTCCATCGCCATCCTGACGGTCGCGCGCCTGCAGCAGGAAGCCCGACACGCCCTGCCGCCGCGCCTGGGCCGTGCGCAGGAAATCGGCGCGCAGCTTCAGCGTGAGCATGGGGGCGCCGCCGGCACGGGGTTCGGCGCATGCAACGACCGTGCCCGGCGCGGGGCTGGCCTTGGGACCGTCCCCGTCCGGCACGACGGACATGCGCGGGTCGTCCCGATCAGGCGGACAGGCGCTTGCGGCCCTTGGCGCGGCGCGCGGCCAGCACAAGGCGGCCGCCCTTGGTGGCCATCCGGGCGCGGAAGCCGTGGCGGCGCTTGCGGACCAGTTCCGACGGTTGGTAGGTGCGTTTCATCGCGGCTCTCCTACATGGGCAACCCGAACCCTGCAGGATTCGAGGGCCGCCAATCCTTGAAGCCCGCCCATTACAGACAGCCGCCCGCCAAGTCAACCGCAGGCCCGCCGCGTTTCGCCCGATCAATGCGGCGTGAGGGGGCTGTGCGGCGCGCGGCGCAGGGCGCAAGGTGCATCCGCACCGGCGAAAGGACTGATCATGGACGATGCACGCCCGCCCCTGGCCGCCCCGGCGCGCCGTCCCCTGCGTCTGCTGCCGCTGCTGGCGGTGCTGGCCGTGGCGGTGGTCGGCGCGCTGACGCTGGGCGACACGCTCAGCTTTGCGGCGCTGGCCCGCCATCGCCAGGCGCTGCTGGACTTTCGCGATGCCCATTATGCGCTGGCGGCGGCGGCCTTTGTCGCGGGCTATGCGGTCATGGTGGCCTTCAGCCTGCCCGGCGCGACGGTGGCCACGCTGACCGGCGGGTTCCTGTTCGGGACGTTCCCGGGCGTGCTGTTCAACGTGGCGGGCGCCACGCTGGGGGCCTGTGCGCTGTTTGCCGTCGCGCGGGCGGCGATCGGCGATGCGCTGGCGGCGCGGGTGGCCGCGCGCGGGGGGGCGGCGGCGCGGCTGATGGCGGGGCTGCGCGACAACGAATGGTCGGTGCTGTTCCTGATGCGGCTGGTGCCGGTGGTGCCGTTCTTTGTCGCCAACCTGGCCGCGGCGGCGATCGGGGTGGCGTTCCACCGCTTTGCCGTCACGACCTTTCTGGGGATCATGCCCGGGGGGCTGGTCTATACCTCGGTGGGCGCGGGCCTGTCCGAGGTCTTTGCTGCGGGGGCCGCCCCCGATCTGGGGGTGATCTTCACGCCGCCGGTGCTGGGGCCGCTGCTGGGGCTGGCGGGGCTGGCGGCGCTGCCCATGGGGATCCGGC
>JACXUX010000125.1 GCA_014763725.1 Rhodobacterales bacterium | reverse complement strand
TCCGGGTCCAGCAGACCGGCGTCCTGGTCCCACTCGTCGCCGCCGGGCAGCAGGTCGCGGAAGCGCTCGATCAGGCCGTGCACGCGGGTGCGCTCCACGACCGTCTCGACGGCCAGCCCGGCCACGAAGCGCACCATGTCGAGCTGGTCCATGTCGTGGAACTCGCCGGCGTAGTCGGTGAGCAGGCCCTTGGCGACCAGCTGCAGCAGGACGTGGTTGTCGCCCTCGAAGGTGGTGAAGACGTCGGTGTCGGCCTTCAGCGCCGCGAACCGGTTCTCCGCGAGGTAGCCCGCGCCGCCGCAGGCCTCGCGGCACTCCTGGATCGTGCGGGTGGCGTGCCAGGTGCCGAGCGCCTTGGTGCCGGCGGCGACCGACTCCAGCTCGCGCTGGGACTGCTCGTCCTCCCGCACCCCGGTCAGCACGTCGTGGAGGCTGGCCGAGAGGACGTCTTGGGCGAAGTGCAGGGCGTAGGTGCGGGCCAGCAGCGGCAGCAGCCGGCGCTGGTGCATGCCGTAGTCGAGGAGCAGCTCCTCCTCCTCGCCGCTCGCCTCGAACTGGCGTCGGCGCTCGGCGTACTTCACCGCGATCGCCAAGGCGACCTTCGAGGCGTTGATGCCGGCCCCGCCGACGCAGACCCGCCCCTGCACGAGGGTGCCGAGCATGGTGAAGAAGCGGCGGTTGGGGTTGTCGATCGCGCTCTCGTAGACCCCCGAGGGCGTGACGTCGGCGAACCGGTTGAGCAGGTTCTCCCGCGGCACCCGCACGTGGTCGAAGTGCAGCCGGCCGTTGTCGACCCCGTTGAGGCCCATCTTCAGACCGTCGTCGGCGATGGTGACGCCCTCGGCGGGCACCATCTCCCCCGACTCCGACCGCACCCGGATCGGAACGACGAAGGCGTGCACCCCGCGTCCCTCGCCACCCACCTCGAGCTGGGCGAAGACGACCGCGAGCTCACCGTGCTCGGCCGCGTTGCCGATGTAGTCCTTGCGCGCGTCCTCGCGCGTCGTGGTGATGACGAACTCCTGCGTGGCCAGGTCGTAGGTCGCGACCGTGCCCAGCGCCTGCACGTTGGAGCCGTGCCCGGTCTCGGTCATCGCGAAGCAGCCCATGAGCTCGCCCGTGACGATCTTCCGGAGGTACTGCTCGTGGTGCTTCTCGGTGCCCAGCTGCAGGATCGCCCCGCCGAACAGCCCGAACTGGACGCCCACCTTGACCAGCACCGAGAGGTCGCCGAACGCCAGGGTCTCGAAGGCCGCGATCGAGGCGCCGATGTCCTCGCCACCGCCGTACGCCGCCGGGAAGCCCATGCCGGTCTGGCCGGTCGAGGCCATCTCGACGACCAGCTCCTTGACCCGCTCGCGGTACTCCGCGGTGGTCATCGTCTCGGCGTCGGTGAGGATCGAGGCGTACGTCGCCAGGTTGCCGCGCACGAGGTTGCGCACCTTGCCCGCATGGACCATTCGCCCGCGTTCTGGGCGACCGTGGCCGCGCTGCCGCGCGGGCGGGTGGGCAACCTGTTGCGCCCCGGCCACCGGCCCTGCGCGCGCGGGCACGGGCAGGGTTTTCAGACCGCCGCTTCCGTGGCACTCTGCCGCGACAACAAGAAACGTCCCGAGGCAGGACAGCACAGGGCCAACGCGCCCCACATCGAGCAGTGGACGACCCGCCCTCAGCGCGGGCGTCGGTGCGTGCCTGCCCCGAAACCCGGGGGCAGACCATGGCGACAGGCGCCGAGCTAACCTGTGACACCGGGGCAACCGCCACGGAAATGGCCAATGCCATCTTTGGCGATGGCGTGACGGTCGTCAGCGCCAGCTATGCCGGCTGGTCGCGATCCTCGGCCATCTATTCCAACGGCCAGCTGGCGCCGGGGGTCGTGCCCTCGGACACCGGGGTGATCCTGTCCACCGGCGACGTGCGCAGCTTTACCCAGTCGGGCGGCGATCCCAACCGGTCGTCCAGCACCACGACCGACACCAGCGGCCCCAACAAAAACAGCCTGTTCAACGACATCGCCGGGACGAACACCTATGACGCCTCGTGGCTCGAGGTGTCGTTCATCCCCACCGGCGACACGATGACGATGCAGTTCGTCTTCGCGTCCGAGTAATATCCGGAATACCTGAATTCGCAGTTCAACGACGTGGTGGGGGTCTGGATCAACGGCGTGAACGTGCCCATCACCGTGGGCACGGGCGATACCAGCGTGAACAACCTGGGCCCCCAGACGGCGCAGAACCTGTATGTCGACAACACGACCGACGCCTACAACACCGAGATGGACGGCTTCACCGTCACGCTGAAGCTGACCATTCCGGTGGTGCCCGGCCAGGTGAACACGATCCGCACCGGCATCGCCGACGTGTCGGATGCGCAGTATGACTCGAACCTGCTGATCGCGGCCGACAGCGTGCAGACCGCGCTGATCGCCCGCGACGATGCGGTGACGGTGAACCCGGACGGCCAGCGGACGCTGGACGCGCTGGCCAACGACACCGGGCCCACGGGGGCCACGCTGGTCATCACGCATATCAACGGCATCCCGGTGGTGGCGGGGCAGACGGTCACGCTGCCCTCGGGCCAGCAGGTGACGCTGAACGCCGACGGCACCTTTACCGTGGCGGGCGACGGCCAGCAGAACCTGAACGTCTTTACCTACACCGTCTCGGACGGGCTGGGGCACACGGCCACGGGTCTGGTCACGCTGACCTCGGTGCCCCGTTTCGTGGCGGGCACCCGGATCGCCACGCCGCAGGGCCAGGTTCCGGTCCAGACGCTGGTTCCGGGCGATCTGGTGCTGACCCGCGACGAAGGCCCCCGCCCGCTGCGCTGGATCGGCCGGCGTCAGGTGCCGGCCCAGGGCGATCTGGCCCCGATCCACATCCGCGCCGGCACCTTTGGCGATCACGGCGATCTGACGGTTTCGCCCCGGCACCGCATCCTGATCGACGGGGCGCGGGCCGAGCTGCTGTTCGGCGAACCCGAGGTGCTGGTGGCTGCCAAGGACCTGGTCGACGGCCGCCGCGCGCTGCACGACGAACGGTCGGGCCCGGTGGCCTGGGTGGGGCTGGACCTGGAGGCCCCCGCCATCCTCGAATGCAGCGGCCTGGGCCTGGCCCTGGGCGATGCCGCCCGCGTCCTGACCGGGTGGGAGGCGCAGGCCCTGGTCGCCCACCGCCGCCGCGGCGATTCCCGCAAACTGGCCTAGGCTCAGTCGTAGAACGTGGTCATCTGCGCCACGATGACCGAGTTTTCGTGCAGCGCGCGATCCATCAGCGCGGCCTCTTCGTCGTCGATCTCGTCCCCGGCGGCCAGGCGTTCCTCGATCGTGCCATAGCCCTGCACGTCCAGCGGGGCCAGGTCGGCCTCGCGCAGGACGGCGACAGTTTCGCGGACGGCCTCGGCCTCATCCACGCCGCTGGCATAGCAGAGCAGGGCGGCACCCGTGGCGCCCTCGGGCAGGCCGTCGCCCGCCTTGCGCCCCACATCGACCAGCAGGGTATAGACCTGCTGGCGTGACGGCTTGCGTTCCGTATCGCCCATGATGCGACCCCCGACCCCGGCTGACCCCTGCGCCGCGTCTAGCGCGGGCAGGCGCGCGCCGCAATGCGCCCGTTCCACCGAACCGGCCGCTTGCCTTGGCCGCGCGGGCCGGGCAGGCTGGCCGCAGCGGACAGCCGGGGGCCAGCCATGTGCTATGGCGTGACAGTGACGGCGGCCATGGTCGCGGCCGGGGGCGTGGCCGCGGTCGTCACCGTCCGGCGCGGCGACCCGCCCGCCGTGCCGCTGACGCTGGCCTGGTTTTCGCTGATGGAGGCGCTGCAGCTTTCCGGCTGGCTGGTGGTGGACCGATGCGGCACGCCGGCCAATGAAACCGTCACCTTCCTGTCGATGCTGCACATCATCCTGCAGCCGCTGTTCATCAACGCCTTTGCGATGGAACTGGCGCCGCGCCCCGTGTCCGCGCGGATGCGGTGGGCGGTGTTCGGGCTGAGCGGCGTTTCGGTGGTGGTGGGTCTGATGCAGGTCTATCCCTTTGCCTGGGCGGGAACCTGCACGCCGGGCGCCATCCTGTGCGGGCCGGCGCTGTGCACTGTGTCGGGCGACTGGCACATCGCCTGGAACGTGCCCTACAACGGCCTGCTGGCCGGACTTGACCGGCTGACCGGGCTGAACTGGGGGTTCTACGGCTACATGCTGGCGGTCTTTGGCCTGCCGCTGCTGTATGGCGCGTGGCGCTTCACGCTGTTTCACGCCCTGGCGGGGCCCATCCTGGCCGGTCAGCTGACCACCAACCCGAACGAGGTGCCGGCGATCTGGTGCCTGTTCTCGATCGGGCTTCTGCTGATGGGCCTGAGCCCCGCGCTGCGCCGGCGCGTCGCGGGGCGGCCGCAGCCAGCCTAGTCGCGCAGCAGGTCGTTGATGCTGGTCTTGGACCGGGTCTGCGCGTCGACCTTCTTGACGATCACCGCGCAGTAAAGGTTCACGCCGCCCTTGGACGGCATCGACCCGGCCACGACGACCGAACCCGCAGGCACCTCGCCATACATCATTTCGCCCGTCTCGCGGTCGACGATCCTGGTCGACTTGCCGATGAACACGCCCATGCCCAGGACCGACCCTTCGCGCACGATGCAGCCTTCGACCACCTCGGACCGGGCGCCGATGAAGCAGTTGTCCTCGATGATCGTGGGGCCGGCCTGCATCGGTTCCAGCACGCCGCCGATGCCCACGCCGCCCGACAGGTGCACGTTCTTGCCGATCTGGGCGCAGCTGCCCACGGTGGCCCAGGTGTCGACCATCGTGCCTTCGTCCACATAGGCGCCCAGGTTGACGAAACAGGGCATCAGCACCACGCCCCGCGCGATATGGGCCGACCGGCGCACGACGCAGTTGGGCACCGCGCGAAAGCCCGCGGCCTTCCATTGCGCCTCGCCCCAGTGGGCGAACTTGCTGTCGACCTTGTCCCACCAGGTGCCGCCCTGCGGGCCGCCCGTGTGCACCTGCATGTCCTGCAGGCGGAACCCCAGCAGAACCGCCTTCTTGGCCCAGTGGTGGACGTGCCACTGCCCGTCGGCCTGGCGTTCGGCCACGCGCAGCTCGCCCTTGTCCAGAGCGTGCAGCGTGGCCTCGACGGCGTCGCGCGTGTCGCCCTTTGTGGAGGGGGTGATCGTGTCGCGCGCCTCCCAGGCGGCTTCGATGGCGGCTTCCAGGGCAGCGTGCGACATGGGTGTCCTCCGGTCGGTTCTGTTCGGGATCGTCTGGCGCTATAGACCGCGAACCCGCCCCGCGCAACGGAGAGCCCGATGGACGACCCCCGCCGCCACCCCTTTCGCGACAGCCGCCAGGATGCCGAGGTCGCGCGCCACCTGCCCGAAACCCCCCAGACGCGGGCGCCGGCCTATCGCATCGCCTTTACCGATACCGATTTCCTGATGCGGGACGAACTGCGGCCCGTCCGGCTGCAGCTGGAACTGCTGAAACCCCAGCTGGTGATGGATGAATGCGGGGTCGAAACCACCGTCGTCATCATGGGCAGCGCGCGGCTGCGGCCGGGGCAGGGGCCGCTGGCGGGCTGGTATAACGTGGCCTGCGACCTGGCCCGGCGGGTGACCGAACGCAGCCTGGCCAGCTATGGGCGCGACTGGGTGGTGGTGACGGGTGGCGGCCCCGGCATCATGGAGGCGGGCAACCGCGGCGCGGCCGAGGCGGGTGGCCAGTCGATCGGCCTGAACATCGTGCTGCCGCATGAACAGGCGCCCAATCCCTGGGTCACGCCCGACCTGTGCTTCAACTTCCACTACTTCGCGATCCGCAAGATGCATTTCCTGATGCGGGCGCGGGCGATCTGCATCTTCCCGGGCGGTTTCGGCACGCTGGACGAGATGTTCGAAAGCCTGACGCTGATCCAGACCGGCCGGATGCGGCGGGTGCCGATCCTGCTGTTCGGCAAGGACTTCTGGGGCAGCGTTATCAACTGGCAGGCGTTGGTCGAGGCCGGCACCATCAGCCCCGAGGATCTGGACATCTTCCGCCATGTCGAGACGGCGGAGGAGGCGATGGCCATTCTGGACGCCTGGGATCACGGCTGCTGAGCCAGCCGCACCGCCACCCGCGCCGACCGGCCGCCCGCGTCGATCACGCTAAGGGTGACGAACCCCGGCCCGGGCAGGGGCAGCAGGACCTCGCGCCGCATCAGCCCGGTGGCCAGCGGCAGCCCGTCGGCCAGCACGGTAAACGGCGCCTGCCCCCCGGTCAGCCGCAGCGGCACGCCCTCGGCCAGCGGGTCCAGCGTCGCGCCCTCGGGGGGGAAGGCGATGCGCGGCGCGTCCAGGGGCATGGCCTCGGCCCCGCGGGGGCGGAACCGTTGCAGCGGCGGGGGCAGCTGCGCCGTGGCCGCGATCAGCGTGGCGGGCGGCGGCGGTGGCAGCGGGTCCGGCCGCGGCTTGATCCGCTGAAACACCTGGAACAGCACGGGCGCGGCCAGATCGGCGCCAAAGGCCCCGGGCACCGGCGTGCCATCGGCCCGCCCCAGCCAGACGCCCGCCACATGCCGGCCGTCGAACCCGATCGCCCAGGCATCGCGGTGGCCATAGCTGGTGCCCGTCTTGAAGGCGATCCCCCCCGCCCGCAGCCCCGCGGGCGGCGGCGTGCCGGTCAGGATGTCGGCCACCTGCCAGGCCGCGGGGGCCGAGATCAGCCGCTGCCCCTGAACCGCCCCGCCCGTGGCATGCAGCGGCAGCACCACGCCGCCGCGGGCGATGGCGGCATAGGTCTGCACCAGCTCCTCCAGCGTCAGGCCCAGGCCCCCCAGTGCGATGGCCAGCCCCGGGTCATGCGCGGCGGGCAGCTGCGGATCGGCCCCCGCCCGGCGCAGCGCGGCCAGCAGATGCGCGGGCCCCATCGCCTCGGTCAGGGCCACGGCGGGGATGTTCAGCGACAGCTGCAGCGCCTGCCGCAGCCGGATCGTGCCGCGATAGACCCGGTCGAAGTTCTGCGGCGCGTAGTCGCCGAACCGGGTCGGTCGGTCCTCGACCAGGGTTTCGGGATGCGCCAGGCCCTGATCGAAGGCCAGCGCATAGATCAGCGGCTTCAGCGTCGACCCGGGCGACCGCGGCGCCAGCGTCATGTCGACAAAGCCCAGCCGCGCATCGGCGGCATAGGCTGCGCTGCCCACCTGCGCCAGCACCTGGCCCGAGGCATGGTCGGCCACCAGGACCGCCATCTGCAGCCGGTCGCCGCGGGGGGCGACGGTTTCGGCGGCCAGCGCCTCGATCCGCGCCTGCAGGCCCGCGTCCAGCGTCAGGGCCAGGTGGCGGGCGGCGGGATCCTGCGCGCGCAGCCGGTCGGTCAGATGCGGGGCCAGCTGCGGCATGGGCTGGCGGGCGGTGGGCACGGCTTCGGCGCGGGCCGCGCGCGCGGTGTCGGCGTCGATCACGCCCAGGTCGGCCATGCGGTCCAGCACCCGGTCGCGGGCGGCACGGGCGCGGTCGGGGTGGCGGTCGGGGCGGCGCGATTCCGGCGCCTGCGGAATGGCCACCAGCAGCGCCGCCTGCGCCGGGGTCAGCCGGGCGGGGTCCTTGCCGAACCAGATGCGCGCGGCGGCGGCGACGCCTTCGACATTGCCGCCAAAGGGGGCAAGCTGCTGATACAGCGTCAGGATCTGCGCCTTGTCCAGCCGCCGTTCCAGCGCCAGCGCCACCCGCATCTGGCGCAGCTTGCCCGTCAGGCGGCCCGTGGGCCCGCCCTCCAGCAGGCGGGCGACCTGCATCGTCAGGGTGGACCCGCCCGACAC
>JACXUX010000454.1 GCA_014763725.1 Rhodobacterales bacterium | reverse complement strand
GTGGCTGGAGGGCGCGGGCCTTGCTGTGGCGGGCCGGGCGATCCTGACGGGCATCGACCTGCATCTGACCGAGGCGCGGATCGGCCTGGCGGGGCGGAACGGGTCGGGCAAGACCACGCTGTTGCGGCTGATGGCGGGGTTGGTGGCGCCCTCGGCCGGGCGGGTGCGGGTGGACGGGATCGACCCCTTCCGCGACCGCCGCGGGCTGGTGGCGCGGCTAGGGGTGATGTTCCAGAACCCCGACCATCAGATCATCTTTCCCACCTGTGCCGAGGAGATCGCCTTCGGCCTGCGGCAGACCGGGCTGACGGCGGCCGGGGCGCGGGCGGCGGCGCTGCGGCTGCTGCAGCAGGAGGGGCGCGCGGCCTGGGCCGAAGCGCCGGTGGCCGCGCTGAGCCAGGGCCAGCGGCAGTATCTGTGCCTGCTGGCGGTGCTGGCCATGCAGCCGGCGACGATCCTGCTGGACGAACCCTTTGCCGCGCTGGACCTGCCCACCCAGGCGCGGCTGGCGCGGCGGCTGGCGGCGCTGCCGCAGCGGCTGGTCGTGGTCAGCCACGATCCGGCGGTTCTGGCGCGCTGCGACCGGGTGGTGTGGATCGAGGGCGGGCGGATCGCGGACGACGGGCCGCCGGGGGTGGTGCTGCCGGCCTATCTGGCGGCGATGGAGGAACTGGGGGCGCGCGATGCTGACGCTGACCTGCCCGGTTGAGACGCGCCTGCACCGCTGGCCTGCGGGGGCCAAGCTGGGCGGGCTGGTCCTGGCCACGGCGGGGCTGTTCGCGCTGCCGGGCTGGGGGCTGGGTCTGGCGCTGGCCGCCGTGCTGGGGCTGCATCTGGCGCTGGGGCGGGCGGTGCTGGCGCATGGGCTGCGGATGGTCCGGCCGCTCTGGCCCTTTGGGCTGGTGCTGGCGGTCTGGCATTTGGCGACCGGCACGCCCGGTCAGGGGGCGGCGATCGCGGCGCGGCTGGTCGCGGCGGTGATGCTGGCCAATCTGGTGACGATGACGACGCGGCTGACCGACCTGCTGGCGGTGATCGAGCGGCTGGCCGCCCCGCTGGCGCGCCTGGGCCTGCCGCCGCGGGTGCCGGCGCTGGCCTTCGCGCTTGTCATCCGGTTCGTGCCGGTGTTTATTGGTCGCGCAGGCCAGCTGGCCGAGGCCTGGCGCGCGCGCAGCCCGCGCCGGCCGGGCTGGCCGGTGTTGCTGCCGCTGGTGCTGATCGCGCTGGATGATGCCGAACATGTGGCCGAGGCGCTGCGCGCCCGCGGTGGGGTCTGACATGGGGGCCGGGATGGAACGTTCACTGGCGCAGGTGGCGCTGTTTGCCGCGCTGACCGCGGTGCTGGGGATGGTGCCGCAGATCATGCTGGCCACGGGCGTCCCGATCACCGCGCAATCGCTGGGCATCATGCTGTGCGGCACGGTGCTGGGGGCGCGGCGGGGGGC
>JACXUX010000124.1 GCA_014763725.1 Rhodobacterales bacterium | reverse complement strand
GCCCGCCCGCAGCATGCCCAGGGCAAAGCCCACCTGGCTGGACGCCGGCCCCGGCAGGAACTGGCACAGCGCGACCAGATCGGCATAGGCCGCCTCGGTCAGCCAGCGGCGGCGGGTCACCAGCTCGTCGCGGAAATAGCCCAGATGCGCCACAGGCCCACCAAAGGACGTCAGCCCAAGGCGCAGGAACACCGCCAGAACCTCGGCCGCCGATCCCTCGGGCCGGCTGGCCTGCGCGCTGTCCCGATCCATGCCCGCCCCCGCCCGCTGATGCCCCGGCGCCTGTCTGCCGTGGCCGCCCCGACGGGTCAAGCCGGGGACGCTTGCCCGTTGCAAAGCGGGGCAGAACCGCCATCATTCCGCCCGACGACGGCGGCAACGGAAAGGTGTGCGGATGCAGATCAAGGACCATGTGGCACTGGTGACGGGGGCCGGCAGCGGCCTGGGCGAGGCGACGGCCCGCCGTCTGGCCGCGCAGGGCGCGCGCGTGGCCGTGCTGGATCGCAGCGCCGAGGCCGCCGCCCGCGTCGCGGCCGACATCGGCGGCCTGCCGCTTGGCGCCGATGTCGCCGACCCCGACCAGGTCGAGGCCGCCTTCGCCGCCACGGATGCGCAGTTCGGCACCCTGCCGCGCATCGTGGTGAACTGCGCGGGCATCTTCAGCGCCGCGCGGATCCTGCCGCGCGAGGGTCCGCTGCCGCTCGACCTGTTCGAACGAACGATCCGGGTGAACCTGTTCGGCACCTATGTCGTGCTGTCGGTCGCCGCGCGCGGGATGGCGGCCCTGCCGGTGCTGGATGAGGACGGCGCGCGCGGGGTGATCGTCAACACCACCTCGATCGCCTGGCAGGACGGCCAGATCGGTCAGGCGGCCTATGCCGCGTCCAAGGGCGGGGTCGCTGCGCTGACGCTGCCCGCGGCGCGCGACCTGGCGCGTCATGGCATCCGCGTCATGGCCATCGCGCCGGGCCTGTTCGAAACCGCGATGAGCGCGGGCCTGCCGCCCGAGGTCCAGACCGCCCTGGCCGCCAGCCTGCCCTTTCCCGCCCGCCTGGGCCGGCCCGAGGAATTCGCCATGCTGGTGCAGCAGATCGTCGAGAATCCGGTGCTGAACGGCGAGGTCATCCGCCTGGACAGCGCCGTGCGCATGGCGCCGAAATAGCCGGCAGCCCGGGCGTCGGCGCAGAGAGGGCAGGGGGGGATGGTACCGCCTCCCCGGCTCGAACGGGGGACCCCCAGATCCACAATCTGGTGCTCTAACCAACTGAGCTAAGGCGGCACTGCCGGGGCAAATACCGCCGCCCGCGGGGGATTTCAAGCGCAAAGCGCGCCCCTGCGGACTCAGTCAGCGCCCTTTCGTTGACTATGGCCGAGGTGCCCGAAGCACGACGAGATCTTGCACAAATGCTGCACGGCCCCATGCCTGCAGCACTTCCCTGGACGGTTCCGGATTGACGCATCAACGTTCTTTCGATACCAGCCGAAGGGATTGGAGACGCGTGTCAATTAGCGCGTCACACGTGGTATTTTGTGCCGGGCACGCGCCGTGTCGGCAGCAAGCGGGAGTATGGCATGAGCCTTGCGAACAAATTCCATCTCCGCGCCGGCTGGGCGTTTGAGGAAATCGAGGAGATTCTGGCCAAGCTCCAGTCGGACATGGCCTCTCTTCGCGCGGAGCTCCAGGCCCTGCGCGCCGAACGCCGCGCCGAACTTCCCCCGCCGATCGGCCACCGCTGGAGCTATCGGGTCGTCGATCCGGCCTATTTCACCGATGCCCTGGGCGCCTGCGAACAAACCGGGTCGGGCGTCAACAAGCGCTGGGTCCTGGGGGATCGGTCGTTCGACGTGACGCTGCGGCTGCGGCGCGATCTGACCTATCTGATCGGCTTGGAACTCTGCGACATCCGCCCCGATTCGACGGTGCGGGCCAAGGTCGACGGGGTCGAGGTGCCGGTCGAGCGCGACAACAAGGCCATCCGGTTCCTGGCACCGCGCGATCTCGAGCGGTTCAAGGCCGGCGAGGGATTGACCTTCAGCCTGACCTCGGACCCGATCTTTCATGACGGCAGCGGCGACGACAAGCGTGTGCTCAGCTTTTCGTTCAGCGCCATCGATGTGACCCCGGTCGAGGTCGACCTGGGCCTGGCCGGGCAGGATCTCTAGGCCATGACATCGGTTTCCTTCATCGTCTGCACCTACGACCGTTATGACATCGTCGATGTCGCGCTGAACTCGATCATCGTCGAAACCGCGGGCGCGGGCTATCCGGTCGAGATCCTGCTGGTCGACAATACCCCGCCCGCCCGCCGCCGGGACATCGAGGTGCCCGACGGCGTGACCGTCCTGCCCTGCGACAGGTCCGGTCTGGCCGTGGCGCGCAACGCCGGCATCGCTGCCTCGACGGGCGATATCGTGGTCTTCGTCGATGACGATGCCGAACTGCAGCCGGGCTATCTGGCCGCGCTGCTGTCGGGTTTCCGCACCGCGCCAGAGGCCCAGGTGATCGGGGGGCGGACGCTGCCCGTCTTTCCCGACGAACGGCCGGCGTGGTTCTCGGACCGGCTGCTGGGCTATCTGTCCTGCATCGACTGGGGCGACACGCTGCGGCCGCTGAAACCGGGCGAATTCGTCGTGGGGGCCAACATTGCGTTCCGCCGGTCGGTGTTCGACCGCTTCGGTGGCTTCAACGAAAGCCTGGGCCGGATCGGCACCGCATCGCTGCTGTCGAACGAGGAATCGGAACTGCTGGGCCGGCTGCCCCGGGACGCGGTCTTCTACAACCCGCGCCAGGTAGTGGGTCACCACATTCCGCCCAGCCGGCTGCAGCAGGCCTGGTTCCGCAAGCGGGTGGTCTGGCAGGCAGTGTCCGACGTGCTGGGCGGCATGCGCTACATGGACGACAAGGCCGCGCTGCAGAGCTTTGGCGAAATCCAGGCCGCGCTCGACCCCAGCAAGCGCGGTCTGGGCTTCCTGATGCAGGACGCCGAGGATGCGGTCGCCTTCGACCGCCAGCTGAAGCTGGTTTATTGCCTGATGATGCTGTCGGCCAACGGCTTTGACGCGCACACGGCGGGATTGACGAGCCATGGCTGAGCGGGACGCCGGGCAGAACGCGGTCGCCAAGCCGCTGGCCGTCGTCGTGTCGCCCTTTGCCACGCATCCGGCCGATGCGGGGCAACGGCGCCGCGCCTATCAGACCACCGCCATGCTGCGCGACCGCGGCTATCGGGTGATCTTCGTCTTTCACGCCTTCGAGGAGAACTGGCGCTGGATCTGGGATGACCAGGCGATGGACCGGATGGCGGCAGAGTGGGACGAATTCCACATCTACCCCGGTTCGGACCGGATCGGCCAGCCGCCGCGGAACGGCCATGCGCATCAGCTGGAGGAATGGTGGGACGACGGCTTTGGCGAATGGCTGCTGGCGATCTCGCAAAAGCGGCACATCGACCTGGTGGTGGTGCACAACGTCTGGCTGTCCAAGGCCCTGACGCTGTTCCCGCCAGTTACGGTCAAGGTGCTGGACAGCCACGATATCTTCCACCTGCGGCGCGATGTCGACGCCGTAGCCGCGGCCGAGTTCTTCAACCCGACGGCCGCGACCGAATGGTATGGCCTGTCGCGGGCCGATGTGGTGCTGGCGATCCAGGGGTCCGAGGCGAAGCGGATGGCCGACAAGGTGTCGGCCGCCGTCCGCTTCCTGCCCTATGCCGCGCCCGAACAGCCCGGAGATCCGCAGCCGGCCGCGGTCGACTACCAGCTGCCCGATCGGGTGCGCTTCGGCTTCATCGGCAACGGCAGCCTGTTCAACCGCCGCGCCCTGGACGAGATCGTCACGGCCCTGCGGCTGGCGCTGGCGCTGGACCCCGCGCCGGTCGAACTGGTGGTGGCCGGCAGCGTGTCCGAGGCGCTGAAACCGGGCGAGGTCGCGGGCCTGGTGCTGGGCCGGGTCGAACACGAATCCGAATTCTACGACGCCTGCGACATCGTCCTGTCGCCGATCTTCGTCGGGACGGGCATGAAAGTGAAGTCGGTCGACGCCCTGGCCCGCGGCAAGCCCACGCTGTTCAGCCGCCACGCGGCCGAGGGCCTGCCGATCCCCGCCGACCTGATCTTCGACACGCCGGCCCAGATGGTGCGACGGATGTGCCTGCTGGCGCATGAGCGCCCGCCGCTGGGGTCGCTGCAGCGGCGAATCCGCGCGGCCCATGCCGTCCATGTCATGCTGACCCGCCGGCGCGAGAATGCGGTCTTTGACGCGATCGACGCCCGCCGCCCGCTGGTCGAGGTGCATCTGGACGGTCCCGGCGGGGACGAGGCGCGGTTCCTGAACACCTGCGTGGCGCTGGCCCATGCGCGCTGGCTGCGCGGCCATATCCAGGTCGAACTTGTCACCGCGGATCCGGCGCTGGCCGCGGTGGCGCATCTGCTGCCGCCGGGCGTAACGGTCTGCGACCGGCCGCGCGCGCAGGACCCGCGCCGCCCGCTCTACCGGATGCAGCCCGATGCGGACCGTCCCGGCGTCCTGTCGGGCCTGGTGGAGGGGGCCATGTTGCGGCTGGACGGCCCGGCCGACCCCCTGACCTGGGAGGCCGTCATGCGCCCCTGGCTGACCCGCGCCCTGCGCACCCCGGCCGAGGCCCCGCTGCGGGCGATCGGCACGGATGCCGACGGCCTGGCCGCGGCCCGGCGCAGCGGCCGCGCCCGGCTGATCGCCCTGGGCGCCGACCTGCCCGCGCGCATGACGCTGCCCGAGCTGGTCGGACAGGCCGTCGCGGGTCGGGTTCAGGCCGCCTGGCTGGCCGACGACCTGCCGCCTGTCGGCCCCGAACTGGCCGCCGTGCAGATGCTGGCGCTGTTCGGCACCCGCATCGAGACCGCCCTGCTGGGCCCGATCCCGCCCGAACGCCACCAGCAGCGCCACAGGGAATGCAGCGAGGCGATCTACAGGTGGACGCTTGCGCGTCCCCATGCGCAATGATCCCGGCGCATGGTCAAGATCGGCGACTTCTGCCAGTGGTGCGGCCAACTAACCTGAGGGATTGGTCATGACGACATCTGGACAGCACAAGGGCGCCGAACCGACGGCTTCTGCAAGTAGCACTTCGCGCGGTTATCAAATCCCGGAATACTTGGACCGGCACGCCTTTGATCATATCATCCATATTTCATTGCGCCATCGATACGTCTATTTTCATGTCCCGAAAGTTGCGTCGACCTATATTCTTGAATGTCTTCATCTTCTTGAGTCACGGCATACGACAGTTCCGCATCCTTCTGACCCTTTAAAATGGCGACATAGATATGCTATGCCGCACGACGTCCACAGTCGTTCTGGCTCTCCACTTTTTATGCCGGCGCTTTTGCCGGACGACATGATGCATGAGGTGCTGTTCGGCGACAGCTTCTTCCGCTTTGCCTTTGTCCGTGAACCTGTCCGTCGCGGGATCTCGGCCTATTACGACAAGATCTGGAATGCAACCCACATTCGTCAGCGGTTCTGTGCGCTGGCGGGGATCAAGGACACGGGGGGCGAGGGCTTTCTGAGCGAAGAAGACTATGTATCCTGTCTGCCGCGAATACCTCGTCCTGTCCTTGATCTTCACCTTCGTCCTCAGGTAGAAATCCTGATGGCAGACAGCGGGATCAAGATGGATTTCATAGGCGGACTGCATGACGTGACAGGCGGGCTGCAAACAGTCTTTGACCGTTTGAACATCGACTTCAAGCCGATTGCGGAAGAAGCCTGGATGCGGGAACACTCCACCAAGGAAATCCAGAAGACGCGTCACTTTTCCGACGTGGCGCTTGCTGGTCTGAAGGATTTCCTGGCCGCTGACATCGCATTCTACAACACACTGGGGATCGAGAATGGCTGAACTTCCGGCTGCCGGCGTAGGCGCCTTGTTCGACGCTTGCCTGTCGCGCGGCGATGCAGAGCGCGCCTGTGCGATCGCCATGGAATTGGCGACCAGTCTTTTACGGGCCGATGCCGAACTGTATCGTGCCGAACTCTGGAATAGATATTTCAGTCGTCTCGACAAGCATTATCGCGCGCAATACCAAAGCTATGATTTTGAAATCGCGGACTATCAGATGTTCGCCTTTGGTCGCCAATCACCGCAATTGTTCCGTGGTCCCAGACCAGCCGCGGTGGACCTTGCCAGCGGCAATTATGTGACGGTGTTCGGCGCGGCACAACTGTTCGGCAGGTATCACAGGGTCTCATTTTGTGATCGGCTCAAGGAAACCCTGGATATACCCTTCCTGAACCTTTCCTTTGGCGGAGCCGGCCCGGACTTCTATCTTCGGGACTCCGAGATGATGACAGTCGCCAACCGGGGGCGCGCTGTCATTCTGCAGGTTCTTTCCGGCCGCAGCGTCGGATGCGATGAATATCCGGGCATGCGCATGACAGCCAGAGCCGGCAGCGACGACGCGCCTGAGGATCGGATTGCCTTGTTGACAAGGATTTGGGGCGAGAACCGCCACGAGGCTTTGAGGTTGGTCAAGAAGTGGCAACCCAGATACGTTGACCTGATGAAGAAGCTGATCGCCAGCGTCTCGGTTCCGGTTATTCTGGTTTGGGTCTCTGACAGGCGACCGTCGGACTGGACCTCCGAGATTATTGCCGACAGTTGCGATTTTGGAAGTTTTCCGCAGCTTGTCGATGCGCCAATGGTACGGGAGCTAGCCAAATCGGCCGATGTGTTCATGGAAGTTCCGCCCGATCCTCAGCCGGAGTTTCACCTTACCAGCCGTTTGACCGGTAAACGTTGTCCGTTCTTCCGGCCCAACGGCTCTCTGGGTTGGGTAAACAGCTACTATCCGTCCGAGCAGCCGCAGATCGAGCTTGCACGAGCTCTGCAAGAGCCACTGCGCAAGTTCGTTTCTTGACTTTGCGGGTCATGATCGGCCACACCCTGTCAACATAGAGCCGAGCCAACCGAGGGGGCATCACAGGTGATCTATTCCAGATCGTTGAAGTGCATCTTCATCCACATCCACAAGACCGGTGGGAGCAGCATGGAGATTGCGCTCGACCCTTATCTGTCGTGGGATGACCTTGTGCTGGGCAGCACCGTGTTGGGTGAGGCGATGAACGATGCGTATCGTCGGCGCCACGGGTTGCACAAGCACAGCGCTATCGAGGACGTTCGTCGTGTGTGCGGCGATCAGGTCGTGTCGTCCAGCTACTGCTTTGCGATGGTCCGGCATCCTGTGGACCGGGCGTGCTCGCTCTACAACTTCGTCGGGTCGATCGTTGCCAAGTGGTCAGTGAACACCGGGGTTTCCCTGGAGGTGCTTCGTCAGGACCTTCCGCGTTTTGCCAAGGCACATCCGCCGCTGTCCTGGCCAGCTTCGCGTGCTTTCATCCTGAGTCGCTCCTTCGACGAGTTTCTTGAGCGGTCCGAACTTGCCAGTGACGATGCCTTCAAGACGCAGCTGTCACGGTTGAGTCTGCCCGGGTTGGGGCTGGTCTGTGATGCGCTGAAGCTGGAAGAGATTGGGACATGGCTACCGAACCTGTCGCACCGGCTTGGCCGGACGCTGTCTGTCCAACACGAAAACGCCAGCGGTCAGAAGTTCGTTTCGTCCAAAACGATTTCCGACGGGGCGCGGTCTCGGTTGCAGTCGATGTTTGCACAAGATTTCGTGGCCTTCGGCTATGCGTAGGCCTAACAGCCCTCACTAGGGTCAGGATCCATTGATCTGCTTGAGGGCGGTCGACTTGCATGATTCAAGCTCCCGAACTGACGGGGGTGGTGATGAGCAACTTGTTCTGGCTGACGGACGAACAGAT
>JACXUX010000123.1 GCA_014763725.1 Rhodobacterales bacterium | reverse complement strand
CGGGGCGGGGCGCGCCGCGCCGATGCCGCAGTCGCGCAGCAGGCTGGCGTTCCAGCGGTCCAGTTCCTGCAACGCGGCCGGGCTCAGGCTGGCGCGGGCCTGGGCGGTCAGCCGGATCGGCGAAAAGCCGGCGCACGGATCGTGCCGGGGGGCCGGGGCGCAGCCGGCCAGCGCCGCGGCCATCAGCGCCAGAAGCCCTGTCCGCATCCCGGCCACCCCGACCCGTGCCGCGCGGTCAGCCCTGCTGACGCTTGCGATAGGCGAAGATCTCGTCGGTGACGAAGTCGCGAAAGGCCGCGACGCGCTTGGAATGGCGCAGTTCCTCGGGATAGGCCAGGAACACCGGCACCTCGGCGCTTTCCACCTCGGGCAGGACGTGGACCAGGTCGGGGAAGTCGTCGGTCAGGTAGTCGGGCAGCACCCCGATGCCCAGATGGTTCAGCACCGCCTGCAGCACGCCGTAATAGTTGTTCACGCTCAGCGTGCTGGGGATGTCATAGGTCATCAGCTGCTGGACCAGCGTGGCCCCCGCGGCGACCTGCGGGGCGCCGGCATTCTGGCTGATCAGGCGGTGCTGCGACAGATCCTCGGGGCGGTGGGGGGTGCCCGCCTCTTCCAGATAGCGGGGCGAGGCGTAGAGCCGCATGCGGATGTTCATCAGCCGCTTGCGGATCAGGTCGGCCTGGCTGGGTTCCTTCATGCGGATGGCCACGTCGGCCTCGCGCATGGGCAGGTCCAGCACGCTTTCCTCAAGCATCAGGTCGATCTTCAGCGCGGGAAACTTCTTGTAGAGATTGGCCAGCCTCGGCGCCAGCCACAGCGTGCCGAAGCCCGTGGTCGTGGTGACGCGCAATTCGCCAAAGACCTCGTCCTCGCTGTCGCGGATGCGGGCGGCGGCGGCATCCAGCCGCTTCATCATCGCCTGGGTGGCGTCGAACAGCAGCTCGCCCTGTTCGGTCAGGATCAGCCCGCGCGCATGGCGATGGAACAGCGTGCAGTTCAGGCTTTCCTCCAGCGCGCGGATCTGCCGGCTGACGGCCGATTGCGACAGGTGCAGCACGTCGCCCGCATGCGTCAGGCTGCCCTTGTCGGCCACGGCGTGAAAGATCCGCAACTTGTCCCAGTCCATCCCGCCACCCTGCCTGTCGTCCTACTTGCCGCACCTATGGACAGCGTAGCAGGCTGGCAACCTGGACATGACGAAAAAACCGCTTTGTGGGTCAGCATTCGTGACCTATCATCCGATGGTGACCATGCGACACGGGGAGGGTGCTCAATGGGCAGGCAAGAGGTATCGCTGGCCGACCGGTATGACCTGACGAAATCCGCCGTGCTGCTGAACGGAACCCAGGCTCTGGTGCGGCTGATGCTGATGCAGGCCGCGCGCGACCGGGCGGCGGGGTTGAACACCGCGGGGCTGTGCACGGGCTATCGCGGATCGCCCCTGGGGGCGGTCGACCAGGCCATGGCGCGGGCGGGCAAGCTGCTGGGCGACAGCAACATCCTGTTCCAGCCCGGGCTGAACGAGGATCTGGCCGCCACCGCGCTGTGGGGCAGCCAGCAGGCCGAGTTGCGGGGCGAGGGGAAATACGACGGCGTCTTCGGCCTGTGGTATGGCAAGGGCCCGGGGGTCGACCGGTCGGGCGACGTGATGCGGCATGCCAACATGGCCGGCACCAGCCGCCACGGCGGGGTGCTGATGGCGATGGGCGACGACCACACGGGCGAATCCTCGACCGTGCTGCATCAGTCCGACTGGGCGATGGTCGATGCCTATATCCCGGTGGTCAGCCCCGCCGGCGTGCAGGAAATCCTCGACTACGGGCTGTATGGCTGGGCGCTGTCGCGGTTCTCGGGCCTGTGGGTCGGCCTCAAGACCATGAAGGACACGGTCGAGGCGACCGCGGTCGTGAACGGCGATCCGCACCGCCTGACCTTTGTCACCCCCGACCTGGCGCTGCCGCCCGGCGGGCTGAACATCCGCCTGGGCGACACCCCCATCGCGCAAGAGGCGCGGATGATCGACCACAAGCGCTTTGCGGCCGAGGCCTTCGCCCGCGCCAACCGGATCGACCGGCGCGTCTGGGGCCGGCCGGGGGCGCGGATCGGGCTGGTCGCGGCGGGCAAGAACTGGCTGGACCTGGTGCATGCGCTGTCGCTGCTCGGGATCGACGCGGCGGCCTGCGACCGGCTGGGGATCACCACCTACAAGGTGGGCCAGACCTGGCCGCTGGACATGGACAGCTTTCACGAATTCGCCGAGGGCCTCGACCTGATCGTGGTGGTCGAGGAAAAGCGCAAGCTGATCGAGGTCCAGGTGAAAGAGGCGATCTTCGACGATCGCCGCGGCCGCCGCGTCTATGGCTGGCACAAGGGCGACAGCTGGGAAAACGGCCGCCGGGTGGAACTGTTTCCCACCCGCTATGCGCTGGACCCGGTCTTCATTGCCCGCCAGCTGGGCGCCATCCTGATCGAGGAAGGGCGCGACACCGAAGCCCTGCGCGCGGGGCTGGCCCGGCTGGATCAGGCGCAGCGCGCCGACAACGCCCCCGATCTGGCCGCGCGCACGCCCTGGTTCTGTTCGGGCTGCCCGCACAACACCTCGACCCGGGTGCCCCAGGGCGCGCGCGCCTATGCCGGGATCGGCTGTCACTACATGGTCCAGTGGATGGACCGCGCCACGACCGGCTTTACCCACATGGGGGGCGAGGGCGCGAACTGGATCGGCGAGGCACCCTTTTCCACCCGCGCCCATGTGTTCCAGAACCTTGGCGACGGCACCTACAACCATTCCGGCGTCCAGGCGATCCGCGCGGCCCTCGCCGCCGGGGTGAACATCACCTACAAGATCCTGTTCAACGATGCCGTGGCCATGACCGGCGGGCAGGGCAACGAAGGCGGCCTGACCGCGGCGCGCATCGTGCACGAGTTGCGGGCCATGGGCGTGGGCCAGGTCGTCGTGGTGCATGACCCGAAAGAGGGGCTGGACCTGACCGCCTTCCCGCCCGAGGTGGAAAAGGTCGAACGCGACCGGCTGATGGCGGTGCAGGAACGGCTGGCCCGGGTGCCGGGCGTGACCGCCATCGTCTATGTCCAGACCTGTGCGGCCGAAAAGCGCCGCCGCCGCAAGCGCGGCGCCTTCCCCGACCCTGACACCCGCGTCTTCATCAACCCCGATGTGTGCGAGGGCTGCGGCGACTGCGGCGTGCAGTCGAACTGCGTCAGCCTGGTGCCGGTGGACACGCCCCTGGGCCGCAAGCGCGCCGTGGATCAAAGCAGCTGCAACAAGGATTTCAGCTGTCTCAAGGGCTTCTGCCCCAGCTTCGTCACGCTGCAGGGGGCGCGGGTGAAACAGGCCGCCCCCCGCGCGCTGGACCTGCCCGAGATGCCCGAACCCCCGATCGCCCCCATCGCGGGCACCTGGAACGTGGTGCTGACCGGGGTGGGCGGCACCGGCGTGGTGACGGTGGGCGCGATCCTGGCCATGGCCGCCCATGTCGACGGCAAGGCCGCCGGCATGATGGAGATGGCGGGTCTGGCGCAGAAGGGCGGCGCTGTCCACATCCACTGCCGCCTGGCCGAGACGCCCGAGGCGATCACCGCGATCCGTGTCGCGGTGGGCGAGGCCGACGCGGTCGTGGGCGGCGATCTGGTGGTGACGGCGGGCGCGCGCACGCTGGGCCTGATGACGACGGGCCGCACGGGTGCTGTGGTGAACAGCCATGAGATCATCACCGGCGAATTCACCCGCAACGCCGATTTCCGTCTGCCGGCCAAAGGGTTGCAGATCGCGCTTCAGGCGCGGTTGCAGGATCGCGTCACGCTGTTCGACGCCACGCGGCTGGCCGCGCATCTGCTGGGCGATTCGATCTATTCCAACATGATGGTGTTCGGCGCGGCCTGGCAGCAGGGGCTGATCCCGGTGTCGCGCGCGGCGATCCTGCGCGCGATCGAGCTGAACGGCGCGGGCGTGGCGCAGAATGCCCGCGCCTTCGACCTGGGCCGCTGGGCCGCGCTGCACCCCGACCAGGCTGCGGCGGCTCTTAAGGATCCCGCGCCAGAGGCGCGCGACATCGTCGAAATCCTGGCCGACCACCTGACCGCCTATCAGGGCCCTGCGCTGGCCGCGCGGTTCCGCGCGCTGGTCGACCGCGCCCCGCCCCCCCTGCGCGAGGCGGTCGCGCGCGGCTACCACAAGGTGCTGGCGATCAAGGACGAATACGAGGTCGCGCGCCTCCATCTGACCACGATGCACAAGGCGCGCGCCGAATTCGACGGTGACTTCCGCCCCGTCTTCCACCTGGCCCCGCCGCTGATCGCGCGCCCGGGGCCCGACGGGCGGCCGCGCAAGATCGCCTTCGGTCCCTGGATCGTGCCGGTGTTCCGGCTGCTGGCGGGGCTGCGGGGGCTGCGCGGCACGCCGCTCGACCCCTTTGGCCGCACGGCCGAACGGCGGATGGAACGCGCCCTGATCGCGGAATTCGAGGCCGACATGGCAACGATCCTGCCCGCCCTGACGCCGGCCACGCTGCAGGTCGCCCGCGAGCGCGCCGAACTGCCGCTGGCGATCCGCGGCTTCGGTCCGGTCAAGGCGGCGAATGCCGAACGCGCGGCGGCCCGGCGCGCGCAGCTGATGGCGGCCTTGCGTACAGGCGGCGGGGCGGTGGCCCAGGCCGCGGAATGACCCCCGCGCGGATTTCCGCCACCCCCCCGCCGCGCGCGGGCCGCGACGTCATGAAACCTTCATCGACGCTGGCCAGATTTCGCGGTTACCGGTAGAAGGGGCCATCGGTTCTGCAGGGTTCGGCCATGGGGCAGCGTCAGATCACCCGCGACATCAGCTATGCCACCTCGGCCCGCACGCGGCCGGGCCGGGCGGTCATCCGCGTGCTGGAAAACGTCACCGGCCGGCTGTCGCTGATCCGCCAGGCCGAGGGCTATGACCGAGAGGTCGCCCTGGGCCACAGCTTCTGGGACGTGATCGTGCGCCGCTATGGCCTGTCGCTGGATGTGGTGGGCGGGTCGCTGGGGCATATCCCGGCCAACGGGCCGCTGATCCTGATCGCCAATCATCCCTATGGCATCCTGGACGGGCTGATGATGGGCTATCTGCTGGACCGGGTGCGCGGCGATTTCCGCATCCTGGCCAATTCCGTCTTTCGCCGCGCCGAGGAGCTGAACCGCGTCATCCTGCCCATCAGCTTTGACGCCACGAAAGAGGCGATGAAGCTGAACCTGGACACCCGGCAACAGGCGCTGACCTATCTGGGCCAGGGCGGGGCGATCGGCGTGTTCCCGGGCGGGACGGTGTCGACCTCGGCCCGGCCCTTCTCGCGCCCGATGGATCCGGGCTGGCGCAACTTCACCGCCAAGATGATCCAGAAATCCGATGCCACCGTCGTCCCGGTCTTCTTCGACGGCCACAACAGCCGGCTGTTCCAGCTGGCCAGCCATGTGCATTCGACGCTGCGCCTGGGTCTGCTGATCAAGGAGTTCCGCGCCCGCGTGGGCGAACCCGTTCGCATCGTGATCGGCGAACCCATCGCCAGCACCGCGCTGGCGCCGCTGAAACGCGATCCCTCCGCGATGATGGAGTTCCTGCGGCGCGCGACCTACGACCTTTCCCCCGATCCGCGCAAGTCCTATGATCTGGGCTACGAGTTCGAGGAGAAATACCGGGCGCAGTGACCCGGGACCGGGGGGCAGGCATGGCGGTGGGTGTGTTCGATTCGGGCCTGGGCGGCCTGACTGTGCTGGATGCGCTGGTGCGGCGGCTGCCGGATGTGCCCTTCGTCTATTTCGGCGACAATGCCCATGCCCCCTATGGCGTGCGCGATGCCGACGACATCTTCCGCCTGACCTGTGCGGCGACCGAACGGCTCTGGGCCGAGGGCTGCGAACTGGTCATTCTGGCCTGCAACACCGCCAGCGCCGCCGCGCTGAAACGGATGCAGGAAACCTGGGTGCCCGCCGACAAGCGGGTGCTGGGCGTCTTTGTCCCGCTGATCGAGGCGCTGACCGAACGGCAATGGGGCGACAACTCCCCCCCGCGCGAGGTGGCGGTGAAACATGTGGCGCTGTTCGCCACCCCCGCCACCGTGGCCAGCCGCGCCTTCCAGCGCGAACTGGCCTATCGCGCGATCGGCGTCGATGTCGAGGCGCAGCCCTGCGGCGGCCTTGTCGATGCGATCGAACAGGGCGACGAGATCCTGGCCGAGGCCTTGGTGCGCAGCCATGTCGAGGCGCTGAAACGCCGCATGCCGCACCCCCAGGCGGCGGTGCTGGGCTGCACCCATTATCCGCTCATGGAACAGACCTTCCAGCAGGCCCTGGGCCCCGACGTCAAGGTCTTCAGCCAGGCCAATCTGGTGGCCGAGGCGCTGGCCGACTACCTGACCCGCCGGCCCCAGTTCGCCGGGCCCGGCCGGGTGTCCAGGTTCCTGACCACCGGCGATCCCCGCGCCGTGTCCGACCGCGCCACCCAGTTCCTGAAACGGCGCATCGAGTTCCAGCCGGCGTGACCGGGGCGCTGCCCCGGACCCCGGGGTATTTTCATCAAGAGGAAGAACCGGGGGGTTCAGGACACCGGGCCCAGCCACGGGCCCCGGTCTCTGACCGGCCCCCCACTTCCTCTTGACCCAAATACCCCGGGGTCCGGGGCAGCGCCCCGGGGCTCTCGGCCGGGGCTCAGGTTTCAAACCGGGTGGGCCGCATCCACAGCCAGATCAGCGCGCCGCCCGCCGCCACCAGGAAGGGCAGCATGGCCAGGTTCACCGCCTCCCACCCCGCCTGGACCGATCCGCCCGAACAGTTCATCAGCCCGCCCGAGGCGAAGCTGGCCACCGACACGCCGCCGAAGACGATCAGGTCGTTCAGCCCCTGCAGCCGGCCGCGTTCCTCGGGGCGCTGGTGGCGGGTCAGCATGGCGGTCGCCCCGATGAAGCCGAAGTTCCAGCCCACGCCCAGCAGGATCAGCGCCAGGAAGAACTGCGCCAGATCCACGCCCGACAGCGCCACGGCGCCCGCGCCGGCCAGGATCACCAGACCCAGCGCCACCACGCGCTCGGCCCCCAGGCGCGCGATGATGTGGCCGGTCACGAAGCTGGGCGCATACATCGCCAGAACATGGCCGGTGACGACATTGGCGGCATCGGCCGTCTCGAACCCGCAGCCCACCACCGCCATGGGCGAAGAGGTCATCACCAGGTTCATCAGCGCATAGGACACGGTGGCGCAGATCATCGCCACCGCGATGACCGGGTCGCGCAGCAGCTGGCCGCGGCTGCGGCCCCCCGGCGCGCCCGCGGCCGGCGGGCGGGGGCGGGGAATGTCCAGCGCCGCAAACAGCGGCACGCCCAGCAGGTTCAGCCCGATCACCGCCAGATAGCTGCCGAGGAAGGGGATCACCATCGCCTCGGCCGTCACCTTGACCAGCTGCGGCCCCAGCACCGCCGCCACCAGCCCCCCCGCCATGACCCAGGAAATCGCCTTGGGCCGATAGGCGTCCGAGGCGGTATCGGCCGCGGCAAAGCGGTAGAAGCCCTGCGCGCTCATGTAGAGGCCGGTGAACAGCCCCCCCAGCACGAACAGCGGAAAGGACGACCACAGTAGCCCCAGCGCCCCCAGCACCGCCCCGGTGGCGCCGCCCAGCACCCCCAGCAGGAACCCGGCGCGCCGGCCAAAGCGCTGCATCGCCGCCGACAGCGGCGTGGCCGACAGCATCGAGCCGATCACCGCGGCCGAGATCGGCAGCGTCGCCCAGCAGGGATCGGGCGCCAGCGACTGGCCCGCCAGCCCCGCCACGGTGAA
>JACXUX010000453.1 GCA_014763725.1 Rhodobacterales bacterium | reverse complement strand
CGGTCGCGGGGGTGGGCGCGTCGGGATCCTCGGGCCGGTCGATCAGCAGCGGGCGCAGGGGCGGCGGGGTATCGGTCACAGCCGGTCTCCGATCAGGAAATCCGCCGCGCGGTCCAGGCGGATATGCGGCAGCCCCTCGCCCGGGGCCACCTGCTGACGCGCCGGGGCAAAGGCCATCACGCGATAGTCGGCGTCCAGCCAGCGGTCGGCGCCCTCACGCGCGGGCGACAGGATGCGCGCCGGATCCTCGGGCAGTTCGCCCGCGAACAGGGTCGCGGGCCTGCCGGTCGCAATCAGCCGCCCGCGCACGGCGGGAATGATCCGGCCGCCCTGGTCGAGTTCCTCCTCGGTCGTGGCCCGGACCGCGGCGATGGCCATGGCCGCCGTGCGCGCCCCCGCGAAATCCGCCCGGTCGCGCGCCTGACGCAGCATCCCCTCGACGATCGCGGTCAGCCGCGCGTGCTGGGCATGGTGCAGATGGTCGGCCTTGGTCGCGGCAAACAGGATGCGTTCGACCCGCCGCCCGGTCAGCAGCCCGGTCAGGAACCCCGCCCGCCCGGGGCGAAAGGCCGTCAGCACCTCGGCCATCGCGCGGCGCAGATCCTCGACCGCGGCGGGGCCGGCATGGATCGCCCCCAAGGCATCGACCAGCACCACCTGGCGGTCGATCCGGGCGAAATGGTCGCGAAAGAAGGGACGGACGACCTGCACCTTGTAGGCCTCGAACCGCCGCGCCATCTCGGCCCACAGACAGCCGCGCGGGGTCTGCGCGGGCCGCGGCAGCGGTGCAAAGGTCAGCGCGGGCGACCCCGCCAGATCGCCCGGCATCAGGAACCGGCCCGGCGTGCAATCCGACAGCCCCGCCGCCCGCGCCGCCTGCAGCCAGCCGGCAAAGGCCGCGGCCAGCGCCTGGGCGCGCACCTCGTCCAGCGGCAGCGCCCCGTCCTCGGCCCGCGCCCGGGCCAGATAGGCCGCCGCCTCGGGCCGGCGGGCCAGGCGGGCCAGAACCCCCTCGGCCCAGTCGGCATAGGTCTGGGGCATCAGCGCCAGATCCATCAGCCATTCGCCGGGATAGTCGACGATGTCCAGATGCACGGTCCGCGGCCCGGCCAGCGCCCCCCGCACCCCCTGCGGCCGCATCCGGAACGACAGCCGCAGCTCGGCCACCGCGCGGGTGCTGTCGGGCCAGCGCGGCAGATCGCCCGTCAGCGCGGCCAGATGCGCCTCGACATCGAACCGCGGCACGGTGTCATGCGGCTGCGGCTGCAGCCAGACCGCCTCGATCCGCCCCTGGGCCTCGGGGCGGAACTGCGGCATCCGCCCGCGGCTCATCAGGTTGGACACCAGCCCCGTGATGAACACGGTCTTGCCCGCCCGCGCCAGCCCCGTCACCCCCAGCCGGATGACCGGATCGCCAAAGGGCTCGGCCACGGCCGAGACCGCCCCCTC
>JACXUX010000452.1 GCA_014763725.1 Rhodobacterales bacterium | reverse complement strand
ACTGCAGATAGGGCACCCCGCCCCGAACCCGTCCAGGCGGTCAAGGGCCGCCGCGATGCCGCGCTGCGGGCGCTGGTGGGCGGGGTGCCCTATCTGCAGTTCCTGGGCATCACCTTTGACCGCCGCGGGGATGAGCTGACGGCCGTCCTGACCTTTGACGACCGGCTGATCGGCAACCCGCATCTGCCCGCGATCCACGGCGGGGTGACGGCCGCCTTTCTGGAAACCGCCGCCATCATCGAACTGGCCTGGTCGCTGATGTGGGAGGAGATGGAGCAGGGCCGCCTGGACCCCGCCACGCTGGGGCCGGGCAACCTGCCGCGGCTGCCCAAGACCATCGACTTCACCGTCGACTATCTGCGGTCGGGCCTGCCGCGCGACGCCTATGCGCGGGCGCGGGTCAACCGGTCGGGCCGGCGCTATGCCAGCGTGCATGTCGAGGCCTGGCAGGACAACCGCGGTCGGCTGTTCGCCCAGGGCACCGGGCATTTCCTGGTGCCGCCCCCGCCCGGCGGCGGCGAATGACCGAGGCCGCGGCCGCGGCCATCACCCATCGCCGGGTGCTGCGGTTGGCGCTGCCGATCCTGCTGTCAAATGCGACGGTGCCGCTGCTGGGGGCGGTCGATACCGGGGTGGTGGGCCAGCTGGGCCAGGCCGCGCCCATCGGTGCGGTGGGGATCGGGGCCATCGTGCTGGCCACGATCTACTGGGTCTTCGGCTTTCTGCGCATGGGCACCAGCGGGCTGGCCGCACAGGCCCATGGCGCGGGGGATGCGGCGGAACGGTCGGCGGTGCTGATCCGGGCGCTGGCGATCGCGGCGGTGGCGGGGCTGGCCTGCATCCTGGCGCAGGGGCCGCTGGTGGCGGCGGCCTTTCGCCTGGCCCCCGCCAGTGCCGAGGTCGAGGCACTGGCGCGCCAGTATCTGGCGATCCGCATCTGGGGGGCGCCGACGACCATCGGGCTTTATGCTGTGACGGGCTGGCTGATCGCGGTGGAACGCACGCGCGGCGTGCTGGTGCTGCAGCTGTGGCAGAACGGGCTGAACGTGGGGCTGGACCTTTGGTTCGTGCTGGCGCTGGGCCGGGGCGTGCCGGGGGTGGCGGCGGCCACGCTGATCGCCGAGGGCACGGGTCTGGCCCTGGGCCTGTGGCTGTGCCGCGACGGGCTGCGCGGCTGGACCCGGGCGCGGCTGGCCGATGCCGCGCGGCTGGCCGAGATGGCGCGCGTGAACGCCGACATCCTGGTGCGGTCGGTGCTGCTGCAGGGGGCCTTCACGGCCTTTCTGTTCCTGGGGGCGGGGCAGGGCGATGTGACGCTGGCCGCCAACCAGGTGCTGCTGCAGTTTCTGGAGATCACCGCCTATGCGCTGGACGGATTCGCCTTTGCGGCCGAGGCGCTGGTGGGCCAGGCGGTGGGGCTGCGGTCGGCCGCGGCGGTGCGGCGGGCCAGCCTGGTCTCGGGCC
>JACXUX010000451.1 GCA_014763725.1 Rhodobacterales bacterium | reverse complement strand
CGGGGGCCGCGGGCTGGGGTGCGGCAGGTTCGGGCGCCGCATCGGCCACCGGCGCGGGGGCCGGTTCGGCGGGGGCCGCCGCGGCGGCTTCGGCCAGTTCTGCCTCGGCCGCGACAAAGGCGCGGCACAGGTCCAGCTGCGGCTGGGCCAGGCACAGATCGGCGGTTTCCAGCAGCTTGCGGCAGCCCTTGCCCGTGGCATCGGCGCGGCAGGCGGCCAGCTTATCGGCCAGGCTGGCCTTCTGCGCCATCCCCGGCGCGGGCGCGATCAGCGACAGGCACAGCGTCACCACCGTGACGGCCTTGGACAGGGGCTTGAGCATGGGCATCCTCCACAGCAGCGATGTCAGGATAACACCGCAGGGCCGCGGTTTCTTCCCGCGGCTTGCGTCACCCTTGCGTGAGGTGGCGGGTTCCCGCCGCCCGGGTCAGGCCAGAACCAGATCGACCGGCCCGGCCGTGACCTGGCCGATGATCGCCGCGGGCGCCCCCGCCGCGCGCAGCGCCGCCAGCACCACCGCCGCCCGGTCGCCCGGCACGCCCGCCAGCAGCCCGCCGCCCGTCTGGGGGTCATACATCAGCGCCAGCCGTGGCCCCGCCCCGGCCAGCGGCACCGCCGCCCAGTTGGCCGGCGCCAGGGTCGAGGCCACGCCCTCGGCCGCAAGCGCCTCGGCCCCCGGCAGCAGGGGCAGCGCGGCCAGATCTACCCGCGCCCCGCAGCCCGAGGCGACCAGCATCTCTGCCAGATGGCCGGCCAGGCCAAAGCCCGTGACATCGGTCATCGCCGTGGCCTGATCGGCCAGGATCGCCGCCCAACCGCCCTGGGGCGTCGCCATCGAGGCCAGCGCCGCCGCCACCGATTCGCCCAGCAGCAGCCCGGGCAGCCGCACGCCCTGCATCGCCGCGGCCATGATCGTGCCCGACCCCAGCGGCTTGGTCAGCACCAGCGCATCGCCCGGCCGCAGCCCGCCCTTGCCCAGCACCCGCGGCGCCAGGCCCGTGACGGCAAAGCCCAGCGTCAGCTCGGACCCGACCGAGGTATGCCCGCCCACTACATCGGCGCCCAGCGGGCCGAACACGTCCTGCGCGGCCGACAGGATCTCGCGCAGGGTCTCGGCCTGCATCCGCGGGGCCATGCGCGGCAGGATCACCTGCGTCAGCGCCGCCTGCGGCTGCGCGCCCATGGCCCAGACATCGCCCAGCGCATGGACCGCCGCGATGCGCGCCATCAGCCAGGGGTCGTCGGTCAGCGCGCGCAGATGGTCGGTGGTCAGCACCTGAACGCCCGCGCCATGGGCCAGCACCGCGGCATCGTCACCGGGGCCGGCCAGCACGTCGGGCCGGGCGGGGTCGGGCAGCCCCGCCAGCGCCGCGCGCAGGTCGGCCGCGCCCATCTTGGCCCCGCAGCCGCCGCACATCGGCTTGTCGCCCAGCGCCTCGGCCACGCCCGCGCCGGCGCGCCGGCGC
>JACXUX010000450.1 GCA_014763725.1 Rhodobacterales bacterium | reverse complement strand
CCCTAGCCCCCCTGCCCTGCTTCCCGGCCAAATATCCTCGGGGGGTGAGCCCGCAGGGCGAGGGGGGCAGACAGCCCCCCTGCTGCGGCCGGGCACGCGTGCCGCGCCCGGGGTTCCGGGTCGCGGCGGGTGGCGGCCTCAGCCGCGCGCCTCGCGGATCAGGCAAAGGATGTCGCGCGCGGCCTCGGGGATGTTGGTGCCGGGGCCGAAGATCGCCTTGACCCCCGCCGCCTGCAGGAAGGCATAGTCCTGCTGCGGGATGACGCCGCCGCAGATCACCAGGATGTCGCCCGCGCCGCGGTCGCGCAGGGCCTCGATCAGCCGCGGCGCCAGCGTCTTGTGCCCCGCCGCCTGCGAGCTGATGCCAACCACATGCACGTCGTTGTCGATCGCGTCCTGGGCGGCCTCTTCCGGGGTCTGGAACAGCGGGCCCACGTCGACGTCGAAGCCGATGTCGGCAAAGGCGGTTGCGATCACCTTGGCGCCGCGATCATGGCCGTCCTGGCCCATCTTGACCACCAGCATCCGCGGGCGGCGGCCCTCGGCCTCGGCAAAGGCCTCGACGTCGCGCTGGATGGCGGCAAAGCCTTCGTCGCCCTCATAGGCCGACCCGTAGACGCCGGCCAGCGTCTTCACCTCTGCCCGGTGGCGGCCGAAGACCTTTTCCATGGCGTCCGAAATCTCCCCCACACTGGCCCGGGCGCGGGCGGCTGCGATGGCGGCGTCGAGCAGGTTGCCCCCCTGCCCCGCGCGGCGGGTCAGTTCGGCCAGCGCGGCCTGGACCGCGGCTTCGTCCCGCGCCGCGCGGGTGGCGTTCAGGCGGGCGATCTGGGCCTCGCGCACGCGGACGTTGTCGATGTCGAGGATGTCGATCGGGTCCTCTTTCGCCAGGCGATACTTGTTCACGCCCACGATCACCTCTTCGCCGCGGTCGATCATGGCCTGCCGGCGGGCGGCCGATTCCTCGATGCGCAGCTTGGGCATGCCGCTGGCCACGGCGCGGGTCATGCCGCCCATGGCCTCGACCTCCTCGATCAGGGCCCAGGCCTTTTCGGCCAGTTCGGCGGTCAGGCTTTCGACATAGTAGCTGCCTGCCAGTGGGTCGACGACGCGGGTGATCCCGGTTTCCTCCTGCAGGATCAGCTGGGTGTTGCGGGCGATGCGGGCGCTGAAGTCGGTGGGCAGGGCGATCGCCTCGTCCAGGGCGTTGGTGTGCAGGCTCTGGGTGCCGCCCAGCGCGGCGGCCAGCGCCTCATAGGCGGTGCGCACCACGTTGTTGTAGGGGTCCTGTTCCTGCAAGCTGACGCCCGAGGTCTGGCAATGCGTGCGCAGCATCAGGCTTTCGGGCTTCTTCGCGCCGAATTCGGTCATGATGCGGTGCCACAGCAGCCGCGCCGCCCGCAGCTTTGCCGCCTCCATGAAGAAATTCATGCCGATGGCGAAGAAGAACGACAGCCGCGGCGCAAAGGCATCC
>JACXUX010000122.1 GCA_014763725.1 Rhodobacterales bacterium | reverse complement strand
CCTGTTCGGCCGCCGCCGCGCGTGACGTGACGTTACAGTCACGTCAGCCGCGCCCCGGCTGGTAAGCTGTCGGCATGCAGCGCATGTGACGCCCCTCTGTGACACAGGCGATGACCGGCTACTTGACCATGACGGACACCATGACCATCCGCGAGATGTGCGACACCTTCCAGGTGACCCCGCGCACCCTGCGTTTCTACGAACAGAAGGAACTGCTGGCCCCGCTGCGGCAGGGCACGCGGCGGCTGTATACCCGGCGCGACCGGGCGCGGCTGACGCTGATCCTGCGCGGCCGGCAGTTCGGCTTCAGCCTGGAGGCGATGCGCCAGCTGCTGGACCTGTATGACCGCGACGGCGGCGATGCGGCGCAGATCGCCCGCGCCGCCGACCTGGACCGCACCCGGCTGGCCGAGATGGAGCAGCAGCGCGCCGCGCTGGACCGCACCATGGCCGAGCTGCGCGAACAGCTGGCCTGGGCCGAACAGGCCCTGGCCGCCCACCGCACCGACGCCGCCTGACCGACCGCAACGCCGCGCCGCCCCAGACCGACAGGGAGACAGACGATGCCCGCCTATGCCGCCCCCGTGGCCGACATGCAGTTCCTGCTGCACCGGGTGCTGAAGGTCCGCGACAGCGGCCTGCCCGGCCATGACGACCTGGACCCCGATTTCACCGGCCAGATCCTGACCGAGGCCGGCCGCGTCGCGTCCGAGGTGCTGGCCCCGCTGAACGCGGTGGGCGACCGGCACGGCTGCAGGCTGGACAACGGCGTGGTGCGCACGCCGCCCGGGTTCGACGCGGCCTTCCGCACGATGAAGGACGGCGGGTGGACCGCGCTGGACTGCGACCCGGCCTATGGCGGCCAGGGCCTGCCCTGCCTGATGGGCACCGCGGTGGGCGAGATCTTCGTGTCGGCCAACATGGCCTTCAACATGTATCAGGGGCTGACCCACGGCGCCTATTCCGCGATCCACGCCCATGGCACGGCAGAGCAGAAGGCGCTCTACCTGCCGCCCATGGTCCGCTGCGACTGGACCGGCACGATGAACCTGACCGAGCCGCATTGCGGCACCGATCTGGGGATGCTGCGCACCCGGGCCGAACCGCAGCCCGACGGCAGCTGGCGGATCACCGGGACGAAGATCTTCATCTCGGCCGGCGACCACGACCTGGCGCAGAACATCATCCACCTGGTGCTGGCCCGCGCCCCCGGCGGGGGCGAAGGCACGCGCGGCATCAGCCTGTTCATCGTGCCCAAGGTCCTGGTCAACCCCGACGGGACGCTGGGGGCGCGCAACGCCGTGTCCGTGGGCAAGATCGAGCACAAGATGGGCATCCACGGCAATGCCACCTGCGTGATGAACTACGACGGCGCGACGGGCTTTCTGCTGGGCGACCTGCACAAGGGCATGCGCGCGATGTTCACCATGATGAACGAGGCCCGCCTGGGCGTGGGCCTGCAGGGCTATGCCGTGGCCGCCGCTGCCTATCAGGCCGCCGCCGCCTATGCGAAGGACCGCCTGCAGGGCCGCGCGGTGACGGGGGTCGCCAATCCGGACGGCCCCGCCGATCCGCTGATCGTGCACCCCGACATCCGCCGCGCGCTGATGGACCAGCGCAGCCTGGTCGAGGGCGCCCGCGCGCTGACCTTCTGGGGGGCCACGCTGATCGACCGCGCCAGGGCCGGCGATGCCGCGGCCGAGGCCGCGATCTCGCTGCTGACGCCGGTGATCAAGGGCTTCCTGACCGACCGCGGCTTCGACTGCACCGTGCAGGCGCAGCAGGTCTTCGGCGGGCACGGCTATGTCGAGGACTGGGGGATGAGCCAGTTCGCCCGCGACGCCCGCATCGCCATGATCTACGAAGGCGCCAACGGCATCCAGGCGCTGGACCTGGTGGGGCGCAAGCTGGCCCAGGACGGCGGCCGGGCGATGATGGCCTTCCTGGAAACGATCAAGGCCGAGGTCAGGGCCCAGGCCGGCGACGACCGCATGGCCCCCTTTGCCGAACCGCTGAAGACCGCCTCGAAACAGCTGCAGCAGGCGGCGATGTTCTTCGTGGCCCAGGGGATGACGCGACCGGCTGCGGCCCTGGCGGGGTCGACCGACTTCCTGCACCTGATGGGCCATGTCTGCCTGGGGCTGATGTGGACGCGGATGGCGCGCGCGGCGCTGGACGCGCTGGACGCGGGCGAGGGCGACGCCGCCTTCCTGCAGGCCAAGCTGGCCACGGGTCGCTACTACATGGCCCGCCAGCTGCCCGCCTGCACGATGCACCTGGCGCGGATCGAAAGCGGTGCCGATCCCGTGATGGCGCTGCCGGCCGAGGCGTTCTAGGCTGCCCCAGGGCCGAAGATCCTTCTGCGAAGGATCTTCGGCCTGGCCCGACCGGAGGACCCGATGCCCAGACGTTTCCGCCTGACCCGCCGCTTTCCCGTCGCCATGACCGAGGACGGCCATCGCCGCCTGAAACGCTTCGCCCAGGAGGCGGGTCTGGATGAGGGCGAGGCGCTGTCCTTCCTGTTCGAACATTTCGACAGCGTGATGGACCGCGACACGCTGACCCACCGGCTGCGGCTGTTCAATGCCGAACTCGATGCGCGCAAGCGATGAACGGGGGCGCGGGCGGCGGCGACAGCATGGGTATTTGGGTCAAGAGGAAGAGCCATGGGTCGACCCCACCCCGCAATCACCCCCGGCCTGGCTATCCGGTTGGCGGGGTGGGGCTTCCCCTTGAGCGGTCATCGGCTCCCCAGCCTGTACCGCAGCCACAGGATTGCCGGAGGAAGGTTAACAAATCCTTCTTCCTCTTGACCGAAATACCCCACGGGGGTCCGGGGGTGTGAAACCCCCGGCTCTGCCCCATCCGCAAAAGGGACACCGGACATGACTGCGACGCTCTACTGCTTCGGCGAAAGCGGCAATGCCTACAAGGCGGCGCTGACCATGACGCTGGCCGGCCACGCCTGGCAGCCGCGCTACGTCGACTTCTTCAACGGCGAGACGCGCAGCCCGGAATTCCGGGCGATCAACCCGATGGGCGAGGTTCCGGTGCTGGTCGAGGGCGACCGCGTGCTGACCCAGTCGGGTGTCATGCAGCTGCATGTGGCCCGGGTCACCGGCCGGCTGGGCGGCACCACGCCCGAGGAACAGGACGAGGTCCTGCGCTGGCTGTTCTGGGACAATCACAAGATGTCGTCCCAGGCGGGCGCGCTGCGCTTCCTGATGAACTTCCTGCCGCCCGAAAAGCGGCGGGCCGAGGCGATCGCCTGGCTGGGCGGGCGGGTGCGCGCGGCGCTGGCGGTGCTGGACGGGCATCTGGCGGGGCGCGACTGGATGGTGGGCCAGGGCCCGACCATCGCCGACACGGCCTGCTGCGGCTATCTCTACTATCCCGAACCCTTCGGCTTTGACCGCGCCGACTGGCCCCAAATCGCGCGCTGGCTGGACCGGATCGCGGCGCTGCCGGGCTGGCAGCATCCCTACGACATGATGCCCGGCAACCCGGGCGATCGGGCCTGAGGAGGAACCGATGACCGAGGCCTTCATCTACGACGCCCTGCGCAGCCCGCGCGGCCGCGGCCGGCCCGACGGCAGCCTGCACGAGGTGACCGCGGTCGCGCTGTCGGCGCAGATGCTGAACGCCCTCGCCGCGCGCAACGGCCTGTCGGGCCCCGTGGTCGAGGATGTGATCTGGGGCAATGTCACCCAGGTGGGCGAACAGGGCGGCTGTCTGGCGCGCTCGGCGGTGCTGGCCTCGGACCTGGATCAGACGATCCCCGGCCTGTCGATCAACCGCTTCTGCGCCAGCGGGATGGAGGCGGTGAACCTCGCCGCCAACCAGGTCCGCGCGGGCGCCGGCGCCGCCTATGTCGCCGGTGGGGTCGAGATGATGAGCCGCGTGCCCATGGGCAGCGACGGGGCCGCAATCGCGGCAGATCCCAGCCTGGCCATGCGGACCCGCTTCGTGCCCCAGGGCATCGCCGCCGACCTGATCGCGACCGAATTCGGCTTTGACCGCGAACAGGCCGATGCCCTGGCCGTCGAAAGCCAGCGCCGCGCCGCCCTGGCCTGGGCCGAGGGGCGGTTCGCGCGATCCATCGTGCCGGTGACCGACATCAACGGGCTGACCATCCTGGACCGCGACGAACATCTGCGCCCGGGCACGGACCTCGCCACGCTGGCCGCGCTGAAGCCCGCCTTTGCCGAGATGGGTGAGGTCATGCCCGGCTTCGACCAAGTGGCGCTGATGAAATACCCGCATCTGGAACGCATCCGGCACATCCATCATGCGGGCAATTCCTCGGGCATCGTCGACGGGGCGGCGGCGGTGCTGGTGGGCAGCCGCGACTTCGGGCGGGCGCATGGCCTGACCCCGCGCGCGCGCATCCGCGCCACGGCGCGGATCGGGACCGATCCCACGATCATGCTGACCGGCCCGGTGCCGGTGACGCAGCGGATCCTGGCCCAGGCGGGCATGACCATCGCCGACATCGACCTGTTCGAGGTGAACGAGGCCTTTGCCAGCGTGGTCCTGCGCTTTCAGCAGGCCTTCGACGTCGACCCCGGCCGGGTGAACGTGAACGGCGGGGCCATCGCGCTGGGCCATCCGCTGGGGGCCACCGGCGCCATCCTGATCGGCACCCTGCTGGACGAGATGGAGCGCACCGGCGCCGCCACGGGCCTGGCCACGCTGTGCATTGCATCCGGCATGGGGGCGGCCACCATCCTGGAGCGGGTGTGATGCCCCGCGTGGTGCCGCGCGCCTTGCCGTGCCGCCCCGTCGGACCGCATCCGGGTGCGGCGGCGCGGCCAGGTGCCTGCATCGTCGGGGCGGGCTGATGCAGGCGCTGGACATCCTGCAGCGCTGGCTGGACGACATGTCGGCCGCCGTCCTGCGCGGCGACTGGGATGTCTACCGGCACCATGTCGCGCTGCCCTTCCATCTGGTGACCGAACAGGCCAGCCTGGTCATCGTCACCGAGGACGAGCTGCGCCCCGGCTTCGACAACTTTCACCGCGGACTGCAGGTGCGGCGGGTGACCGACTATCTGCGGCTGGCCGATTCGGCCATGCTGCTGGACCATGGGCTGCTCAGCGGCCACTACATCAGCCACATCCTGTCGGGCGGCCAGCGCATCCTGCCGCCCTTCCGGTCGCAGATCACGGTGCGCCGCCAGGGCGGGCCGTGGCGGGCGGCCACGATCACCACATCCCTCAACACCTCGCGCTGGCCGGTGGGCCTGCCGGCCGAGTCCGATCTGACGGGCCCCGCGCCCGAGGAGGCAGCGCAATGACCGATTTCACCTGTGTGACCGATGACGAAGGCGTGGCGACCATCACCTGGGACGTGCCCGGCCGGTCGATGAACGTGCTGTCGCTGGCGGGGCTGGACCAGCTGGACGCGCTGGTGACCGCCGCCCTGACCGACCCGGCCGTGCGCGGCATCGTGATCACCAGCGGCAAGGCCGATTTCGCTGCCGGCATGGACCTGAACGTCATCGCCCGGATGAAGGAGATGGGCGGCGACGCCCCCGCCGCGGCGGTCTTCGACGGCGTGATGCGGATGCATGGCGTGCTGCGGCGGATCGAACTGGCCGGCATGGACCCGAAAACGAAGAAGGGCGGCAAGCCGATCGTGGCCGCCCTGCCCGGCACGGCGCTGGGCATCGGGCTGGAACTGCCGCTGGCCTGCCACCGCATCCTGGCCGCCGACAACCCGCGGGCAAAGATCGGCCTGCCCGAGATCATGGTGGGCATCTTCCCCGGCGCGGGCGGCACCACGCGGCTGGTGCGCAAGCTGGGCGCGATGGGGGCCGCGCCCTTCCTGCTCGAGGGCAAGCTGGTCCCCCCGAAAGAGGCGCGCGCCAGCGGCCTGATCGACGAGGTGGTCCCGCAGGACGAGCTGCTGGCCCGCGCCCGCGCCTGGGTGCTGGCGGCAAAGCCCGCCGATCTGGTCAAGCCCTGGGACGACAAGGGCTACAGGATGCCGGGCGGCACCCCCTATCACCCCGCGGGCTTCATGACCTTTGTCGGCGCCAGCGCCATGGTGATGGGCAGGACGATGGGCGTCTATCCCGCCGCGCGCGACCTGCTGGCCGCGGTCTATGAGGGCGCGCTGGTCCCCTTTGACACCGCCCTGCGGATCGAGGCGCGCCACTTCACCCGCGTGCTGCTGCACCCGTCGTCGGGCGCGATGATCCGGTCGCTGTTCCAGAACAAGGAGGCGCTGGAGAAGGGCGCGAACCGCCCCGCCCTGCCCAACCAGCCGGTGCGCCGGCTGGGCGTGCTGGGCGCGGGCATGATGGGCGCGGGCATCGCCCATGTCGCGGCCCAGGCCGGGATTCCGGTCGTGCTGATCGACGCCACCCAGGACGCCGCCGACCGCGGCCGCGCCCAGGTCGGGGCGCAGCTGGACAAGGCCGTCCAGCGCCGCAAGCTGACGGCCGAGGCCAGGGACGAGACCCTGGCCCGCATCACCCCCACCACCGATTACGCCGCGCTGGCGGGCTGCGACCTGATCGTCGAGGCGGTGTTCGAGGACCCCGCCGTCAAGGCCCAGGTGACCGCCCGGGCCGAGGCCGCGGCCCCCGGGGCGGTGTTCGCCACCAACACCTCGACCCTGCCGATCGCGGACCTGGCGCAGGCCAGCCAGCGCCCCGAGGGGTTCATCGGCATCCACTTCTTCAGCCCGGTCGACCGGATGATGCTGGTCGAGATCATCCGCGGCCCCCGGACCGGCGATCTGGCGGTGGCCCGGGCGCTGGACTTCGTGCGCCAGCTGCGCAAGACGCCGATCGTCGTGAACGACGCGCGGTTCTTCTATGCCAACCGCTGCATCATCCCCTATCTGAACGAGGGGATCCGCCTGCTGGGCGAAGGCGTGGCCCCCGCGCTGATCGAGAATGCCGCGCGGATGCTGGGGCTGCCGCTGGGGCCGCTGCAGCTGGTCGACGAAACCTCGATCGACCTGGGCGTGCGGATCGCCAGGGCCACCCGCGCGGCGATGGGGGCGGCCTATCCCGACGGGGCGGTGGACCGGGTGATCCTGCGCATGGCCGAGCTGGGCCGGCTGGGCCGCAAGGCGGGCGCGGGTTTCTACGCCTATGACGCGGCGGGCAAGCGTCTGGGGCTGTGGCCGGGCCTGGCCGCGGAATGGCCCGTGGCCGCCGCCCAGCCCGACCTGACCACGGTGCAGCACCGCCTGCTGCTGGTCCAGGTGCTGGAGGCCGTGCGCGCCCTGGAACAGGGCGTGCTGACCGACATCCGCGAAGGCGACGTGGGCGCGATCCTGGGCTGGGGCTTCTGCCCCTGGTCGGGCGGGCCCTTCGGCTGGCTGGACATGGTGGGCACGGCGCAGGCCGTGGCCTGGGCGGACGCGCTGGCCGCGCAGCACGGCGCGCGCTTTGCCGCGCCCGACCTGCTGCGCCAGATGGCGGCGCGGGGCGAAACCTTCTACGGCCGGTTCGCGCCGCCCGCCCGCGTGGCCTGAGGCGCGGCGCGGGTCCGGCGCAGGGCCAGGCCCATGTCCTCGGCCAGGGCCAGCGCGGTCCAGAGTTCGGCCTCGGCCGGGGTCAGGTGGACCAGCCCGCCTGCCCCGCCGCAGGCCAGGATCGCGCGGCCCTGGGCATAGACGGCGCGGGGGCGGCCGAAGTCCAGCGTGACGACCGTCAGCCCCGGCCGCGGGGCCATGGGGCGGATGCCGCGCCAGCCATCCAGCGCATGGGCGGGGATCAGGGCAAAGGCTTCGCCGGTCAGCGCCTCGACCGCCTCGCCCTCGACCAGCAGCGGCTGGTCGGCGGGCAGCAGCAGATCGCGCGTCAGCCCCAGCGCCGCCGTCGGCACCCGCCGGGGCCACAGCCGCCGCGGCAGGTCGGCCGCGCCCAGCGCCGCGGTCTGCACGGCGGCCAGCGGCTGCGGCCCGGCGTCGAAGGTGATCACGGCCTGACCCGCGGCCAGCGTCTCGACCGCGCGCCAGCCCCCGG
>JACXUX010000449.1 GCA_014763725.1 Rhodobacterales bacterium | reverse complement strand
CCGCCCCCGATCCGGCGCCGGTCGCCGCGGCGCAGGGCCCCGCCGAGCCTGTCGCGGTCGAACCCGCCGCGGCCGAGGCCGAAGCCGAGCCCGCCGCCGAGCCCGCCAAGGCCCCGCGCAAGACCGTGACGCGCAGCCGCTCGACCGGCAGCACCGCGGGGACCAAGGCCAAGCCCAAGGCGAAGGCGGCACCGGCCGACGAGACCGCCGCGGCCGAGCCGGCTGAGGCGCTCGAGGAAAAGCCGGCCCGCAAGCCCAGCAGCCGGTCGCGCAAGAAGCCTGCGGCCGAGGCCCCCGTCGAGGCCCCCGTCGAGGCCCCGGCTGAAGCCCCGGTCGAGGCGGCGCCGGTCGCGGTCGTGCCCGAAGCGGCCCCCGTGCCGGTCGCGCCTGCGGTGACCGAGCCTGCGGTCCCCGTGACTGCGGCCGCCGAACCTGCGGCCTCGGCCGAGGGCGCGCCCGCGCCCGACGACAAGCCGCGCAAGCGCGGCTGGTGGGCGCGCTGAGGCCAGCGGCGGCGGCCGCGCGTCGCCGCCACGCGCTTGTGACCCGGCGTCCGCGTGACGCCGGGTTTTTCCGCGGGTAAGACAGCGCAAATCGGAGGGCGCATGTTCGGGATTGATCTGATCGACGCGGGGCTGATGCCCGCCATGCTGGTGGCGCTGGCGGCAGGCGTGCTGTCGTTCCTGAGCCCCTGCGTGCTGCCCATCGTGCCGCCCTATCTGGCCTATATGAGCGGGATCGGCATGGCCGAGCTGCGCGGCGATGCCGGGGCGCGCCGCCGCGCGCTGGTGCCGGCGCTGTCCTTCGTGCTGGGGCTGTCGACGGTGTTCCTGTTCCTGGGCTTCACCGCCTCGGCGCTGGGGATGTTCTTCCTGCAGAATCAGGTGCTGTTCGCGCGCATCTCGGGCGCGGTGGTGGTGGTCTTCGGGCTGCATTTCCTGCGGGTGATCCGGATCCCGATCCTGGACCGCGAGGCGCGGATCAAGGCGGGGTCGGGCGGCGGGTCGTCGCTGGGGGCCTATCTGCTGGGGCTGGCCTTTGCCTTTGGCTGGACGCCCTGCATCGGCCCGCAGCTGGGCGCGATCCTGACGCTGGCCGCGACCGAAGCCAGCCTGAGCCGCGGCACGCTGCTGCTGGGCGTCTATGCGCTGGGGCTGGGGCTGCCCTTCCTGCTGGCGGCGCTGTTCCTGGACCGGGCGATGGGCGTGATGGGCCGGCTGAAGCGGCACATGGGCACGATCGAGCGGGTCATGGGGGCGCTGCTGATCGCGGTGGGGCTGGCGCTGATGACGGGGGCGTTCTCGGCCTTTTCCTTCTGGCTGCTGGAGACGTTCCCGGCGCTGGCGCGCCTTGGCTAGGCCGTCAAACGGCCGTTTTCCTGCAGCAGACCGGAGCGGGTGCACGGGCGGAGGCCCCGGGGGTTTCACACCCCCGGACCCCCGTGGGATATTTGGCCGGGAAGCGGGCAGGGGGGCGGGGTGAGCGG
>JACXUX010000448.1 GCA_014763725.1 Rhodobacterales bacterium | reverse complement strand
GGCCAGGGCGGGGCGAAGCAAGGGGGGCAAGACGGACTCCATCATGCATCCGTGCGACAGATGCGGCGGATCGGCGCGGCGCAGATGCGCGCGGGCGGCAGGAAAATCAGGGGGCCGCCCTTGACATCCCGCGCCCCGCGCCGCATCTGCCACAGGTCCGCCACCCCGTGCCGCGTGAGCACCCCTGGGGCCGGACACGGTTCCCACCTTCACGCAGGGGCGCCACGGGCGGATCGGGCCCTGGGGGATGATCCCCGGGCCGAGCCTTCGCCCGCCACCCCAGGCGGCCCGCCGGGTCGCGCGCCGGCATTCCGGCGGGAAGGATGATAATGACCACATTCCAGGCCCTTGGCCTGTCGGACCGGCTGCTGACCGCGCTGGACAAGACCGAACTGCGCACCCCCACCCCGATCCAGGTGCAGTCGATCCCGCCGATCCTGGCCGGGCGCGACCTGATGGGCCTGGCCCAGACCGGCACGGGCAAGACCGCGGCCTTCGGCCTGCCGCTGCTGAACCGGCTCTTGGACGTGACGAACCCGCCCGGGCCGCGCAACGTGCGCGCGCTGATCCTGGCGCCCACGCGCGAACTGGTGACCCAGATCGCCGAACATCTGCTGGCCTTCACCCGCGGCACCGCCGTCAGCGTGACGGTGGTGGTGGGCGGCGCCTCGATCAACCGCCAGTCCGAACGGCTGAAGCGCGGCACCGATGTGCTGGTGGCCACCCCGGGCCGGCTGATCGACCTGCTGGAACGCGGCGATGTCAGCCTGGAGAAATGCGGCTATCTGGTGCTGGACGAGGCCGACCACATGCTGGACATGGGCTTCATCCATTCCCTGCGGCGGATCGCCAAACACATCCCGCTGAAGCGGCAGACCATGCTGTTCAGCGCCACCATGCCCCGCGACATCGAGGAAATCGCCGCCACCTATCTGCGCGATCCCGTCCGCGTCCAGGTGAACCCGCCCGGCAAGCCGGTCGAGCGCATCGACCAGGGCGTGCATTTCATCCCCAACGGCGACAAGGCGAAGCTTCTGGAAAGCTATCTGCTGAAGCATCCGGGCGAACAGGCCATCGTCTTCGGCCGCACCAAGCACGGGTCGGAAAAGCTGTGCAAGCTGCTGGTGTCCTGGGGCTTTCGCGCGGGCGCCATCCACGGCAACAAGAGCCAGAACAACCGCGACCGCACGCTGACCGAATTCCGCGACGGCCAGCTGGACGTGCTGGTGGCCACGGACGTGGCCGCGCGGGGGCTGGACATTCCGACGGTGCGGCATGTCTACAACTACGACCTGCCCAACGTGCCCGACAACTATGTCCACCGCATCGGCCGCACGGCCCGGGCGGGGGCCAGCGGGTCGGCCGTGGCCTTCTGCGCCCCGGCCGAGATGGGGGAACTGCGCGCCATCGAGAAGCTGACCAAGACCGCGATCCCGGTGATCGGCGGCGCCCCCTGGGCCGAAGGTCCGGGTGCTGCCCCCGCCCGGGC
>JACXUX010000121.1 GCA_014763725.1 Rhodobacterales bacterium | reverse complement strand
TCAGCATGCCCGCGCCCACCCCCGAATGCCCCTCAGGACCGATCTTGCCATAAACAGCCCAGATCGCCGAGGAGAAATGTGATCATCCGGGATGGAACAGCTATCGACCGGGTGATTGAAGGACGAAAATAGCGATGGATGCCGAGAACGGCTTTGGAGGGCACGTATGAAGAATACACGATCACTTGCCACCGGCTTTGTCGCCGGGATCGCGGTTGCCGGGGCGACCATGGCACTGGCCCAAGTCCGCGCCAGTGTGGACACGAACGGCGTGTTGGTGGGCTACACGGTCCAGAAGGATGGTCAGGTCGTGTATGAAGACCCAACCGCTTACATCCAGTTTCGAGGCCCGCAAAGCTACATCATCTGCGAGTAGCAGCAGCCGTCTTCGGCGGACGACTTCCCGGTAAGGGTGGTTCGTGGGTGCCTACAATCCATTGCAGCGCGAGGGGGTAGTCTGACCCCTTTGCACGTTGTCGCACGTCTGCGCGAATCTCGGACAGGTCGCGTGCCGGAGTGCCCTAGCGATGGATCGATCTTGGAGCATCTAAGGCAACGGCGGGTGTGACCAAATCAGCACATCGGCCTGTGGGGATAAATGATGGGTTGGTTTTCCGAACGCTCAAAAAACGTCTTGAAATCAATACTTTGCGGAGGTAAATGGCAGCCCGTAGGGGAGTCGAACCCCTCTTCCCAGGTTGAAAACCTGGTGTCCTAACCGATAGACGAACGGGCCATCGCCGATGTGCGACGCGATTTAGACGCTGCCGCGGCGATGCGCAAGGGGGAATCGCAACGGGTCACGCGGGGGCGGCGTCGTCCAGGCGCAGCTGCACGCGCGACCGGCCCTGCCAGTGGTTCAGCTCGACCCGGCCGGCCAGATGCACCCGCCGCGCGCCGGGATCGGCCAGCAGGCTGCCCAGCGGGCCCTCGGCCGCGCCAAAGGCCACGGCCTCGATCCGGCCGCCGCTGGCGTCGGACGCGGTCAGCCGCAGATGCCCGCCCGACAGCGGCCGCGCCTGCACCCGGCAATCGGCAAAGGCAAAGCGCGGCGCGGGGGCCGCGGCGCCAAAGGGGCCGGCGCGTTCGATCATCTCGACCAGGTCCCGCGTGGCGCCGGCACAGGTCATCAGCCCGTCGATCGCCAGATCGGTCGGACCCTCGGCCCCCGCGCCCTGGCGCGCCAGCAGCTCGGCCAGCCGGTCCATCGCCGCGGGGATGCGGTCGGCCTGCACCGTCAGCCCCGCCGCCATGCGGTGGCCGCCGCCCTTGATCAGCAGCCCCTCGGCCGCCAGCCGCTGCACCGCCGCGCCCAGATCCACCCCCGGCACCGACCGGGCCGAGCCCTTGCCCACCCCGCCCTCGACCCCGATGACCACGGCGGGGCGGTTGGTGGCCTCTTTCAGCCGGGCAGCGACGATGCCCACGACGCCGGGGTGCCAGCCTTCGCCCGCGGCCCAGACCAGCGGGGCCGCGAGTCCGCGCGCCTCGGCCTGGGCCAGCGCTGCCTCGCGCACGCGGGCCTCGATCTCGCGCCGTTCCTCGTTCAGCCGCTCCAGCCGCTCGGCCAGGGCCGCGGCCTCCGCCGGGTCGGCGGTGGCCAGCAGCCGCGCGCCCAGGTCCGCCTGGCCGATCCGCCCGCCCGCATTGACCCGCGGCCCCAGCAGATAGCCCAGGTGATAGGCCGTGGGCGCCTGATCCATCCGCGCCGCATCGGCCAGCGCGACCAGCCCGGGCCGTTCGCGCCGCGCCATCACCTTCAGCCCCTGGCGCACCAGCGCACGGTTCACGCCGGTCAGGGGCGCCACATCGGCCACGGTGGCCAGCGCCACCAGATCCAGCATCGCCATCAGGTCGGGCCCCGGCGCGCCCTGCGCGCGCAGGCGGCGGTTGGCCTCGACCAGCAGCAGGAAGACCACGCCCGCGGCGCACAGATGGCCCAGGCTGCCGTCCTCATCCTGGCGGTTGGGGTTCACCACGGCCAGCGCGGGCGGCAGGTCGGGCGCGCCCAGGTGATGGTCCAGCACCACCACATCGGCCCCCAGCGCCACCGCCGCCGCGATCGGGTCGTGGCTGAGCGTGCCGCAATCGACGCAGACGATCAGGTCATGCGCCCGCGCCAGCGCCTGCATGGCGGGCACGTTGGGGCCATAGCCTTCGTCGATCCGGTCGGGGATATAGAGTGTGGCCGCCCTCCCCATCGCCCGCAGCCAGACCTGCAGCAGGGCCGAGGACGCGCCCCCGTCCACATCGTAATCGGCAAAGATCGCGATCCGCTGGCGCCCGCGGGCGGCGGCCAGCAGCCGGTCGGCCGCGGGGCCCATGTCGCGCAGCGCCATCGGGTCGGGCAGCAGGTCGGCCAGCCGGGGTTCCAGAAAGCCGGCGGCGTCCTCGGGCGCCACCCCGCGGCGGGCCAGCGTCCGGCACAGCGGCAGCGGCAGGCCGGCGATCTGGGCCATCGCCTCGGCGCGGCGGTCTTCCTCGGGCGTGGGGCCCAGCCAGCGGTGGCCGGTGGCGGAACGGGCGACGTTCAGGAACGGGGTCATGCGGCGCTTCTGGCCTGCCTGTGCGGGCTTGTCCAGCGGCGGGCCGATCTTGCGCGCGCGCCCCGCCGCCGCCATGGTGCGGCGCGGCGGACAGGGCAGGGGGCGGCGATGATTCCGGTGGCGGGCTATCAGGGCCAGAGGGTGGGCGTGCTGGGCCTGGGCCGGTCGGGCCTGGCCACGGCGCGGGCGCTGGCCGCGGGCGGGGCGATCCCGGCGCTGTGGGACGACAGCCCCGAGGCCCGCGCCCGGGCCGAGGCCGAGGGGATGGCCTGCACCGACCTGACCCGGCCCGCGGCCGTGACCGATCTGGCCGCGCTGGTGGTCAGCCCCGGCATCCCGCACCTCTACCCCCAGCCGCACCGCACCATCGCCCTGGCGATCGAGGCCGGGGTGCCGGTCGACAACGACGTGGGCCTGTTCTTCCGCAGCTATGCCACGCGCGACTGGGACGCCTTTGACGACACGCCGCGAGTGGTCTGCGTCACCGGGTCGAACGGCAAGTCGACGACCACCGCGCTGATTGCCCATGTGCTGGCCCAGGCCGGCCGCCCGGTGCAGACGGGCGGCAACATCGGCCGCGGGGTGCTGGACCTGGAACCGGCCGAGAACGGCCAGGTCACGGTGCTGGAACTGTCCAGCTACCAGACCGATCTGGCCCGCGCGCTGACACCCGATGTGGCGGTGTGCACCAACCTGTCGCCCGACCATCTGGACCGCCACGCCGGCATGGGCGGCTATTTCGCGGCCAAGCGGCGGCTGTTCGCCGAGGGCGGGCCCGATCGCGCCGTGGTCGGCGTGGATGAGGTCGAGGGCCGCTTCCTGGCCGGCCAGCTGGCCCAGGGGCCGGGGGATGACCGGGTGATCCGCATCTCGTCGGGGCAGAATCTCGAGGGGTTCGGCTGGTCGGTCTTTGCCCGCAAGGGCTTCCTCGCCGAATGGCGCAAGGGGCGTCAGGTGGCCGCGATCGACCTGCGCGGCGTGGCGGGCCTGCCCGGCGCGCACAACCACCAGAACGCCTGCGCGGCCTATGCCGCCTGCCGGTCGCTGGGCGTGGCCCCGCGGGCGATCGAGGCGGCGTTCCACAGTTTCGCCGGTCTGCCGCACCGCAGCCAGCTGATCGCCGACCGTGCGGGCGTGCGCTATGTCAACGACAGCAAGGCCACCAATGTCGACAGCGCGGCCAAGGCGCTGCAGGCCTTTGCCCGGATCCGCTGGATCGCCGGGGGTCTGGGCAAGGACGGCGGCATCGCCGCGCTGGCGCCGCATCTGGGGTCGGTGGTCAAGGCCTATCTGATCGGCCATTCGGCGCGCGACTTTGCCCTGCAGCTGGGCGAGACGCCGCACGAGATCTGCGAAACCATGGCCCGCGCCGTGGCCCGCGCCGCGGCCGAGGCACAGCCGGGCGACGTGGTGCTGCTGGCCCCGGCGGCGGCCAGTTTCGACCAGTATCCGAATTTCGAGAAGCGGGGCGAGGATTTCGCGCGCCTGGTGGCCGACCTGCCGCCCGCTGCGGGCTGACGGGCCGCGGCGGGCGGGCTCAGCCCGACAGCAGCGCCTGGGCGGCCGCGCGCGCGGCGGCCGTCACCGTGTCGCCCGACAGCATGCGGGCGATTTCGTCCACCCGGTCGCCCGAGGCCAGCGGCGTGACGGTGGATGTGGTCATGCCGTCCGCCACCCGCTTTTCCACCCGCCAGTGATGCGCCCCCAGCGCCGCCACCTGCGGCGAATGGGTGACCACCAGCACCTGGCCCGATTGCGCCAGCGCCTGCAGCCGGCGGCCCACGGCATCGGCGGTGGCCCCGCCCACGCCGCGGTCGATTTCGTCGAAGATCAGCGTCAGCCCCGCGGCATCCCGCGTCAGGCAGACCTTCAGCGCCAGCAGGAAGCGGCTGAGTTCCCCGCCCGAGGCGATGCGGTTCAGCGGCCCCGCCGGCGCGCCGGGGTTGGTGGCGACGGTAAAGGCCACGGCGTCGATCCCCTCGGGGCCCGGATCGGCCGGGGTGATCTGGGTGGTAAAGCGCGCGCGTTCCATCTTCAGCGGGGCCAGTTCCCCCGCCATGGCGGCATCCAGCTGCCGGGCGGCGGCCACCCGCGCGGCGCTGATCTGGGCGGCGGTGGCGGCATAGGCGGCCTCGGCCTCATCCCGGGCGCGGGCCAGGGCGGCCAGATTGCGTTCTCCGCCGTCCAGCGCCTGCAGCCGGTCGCGCAGCGTGGCGGCAAAGGCGCCCAGATCGTCGGGCGCCACCCCATGCTTGCGCGCCAGCGCGCGGATGGCGAACAGCCGCTCCTCGACCGTCTCGATCTCGCGCGGGTCGAAGGCCAGCGCCTCGAGCGCGGTTTCGACGCCCGCCTGCGCCTCGGACAGTTCGGCCATGGCCCGGCCCAGGGCGGCCAGCGCCGGGTCGAGCCGGCCCTCGGCCCGGTCGGCCGCGCCTTCCAGCCAGCGCAGGGCATCGGACATCAGCCGTTCGGCGCCCTGGTCGGACAGCGCGGCATGGGCACGCGCCACATCGTCGCGGATGCGGGCGGCGGCCTGCATGGCGCGGCGGCGGGTGTCCAGCGTGGCATCCTCGCCCGGTTCGGGGGCCAGCTTGTCCAGCTCGGCCACGGCATGGCGCAGGAAATCCTCTTCGGCGCGGGCGGCGGTCAGGCCGGCCTGGGCCTGATCCAGCGCGCGGGCGGCGGCCGCGCGGGCGGCCCAGGCGGCGCGCAGGGGCCCCAGGTCGGTCCCGGCAAAGGCATCCAGAAGCAGCCGGTGCCCGCGCGGGTTCAGCAGGCCGCGGTCGTCGTGCTGGCCGTGCAGTTCCACCAGCGTCTCGCCCACGGCGCGCAGCACCTCGGCCGTGGTGCGGCGGTCGTTGATCCAGCCGGTCTTGCGCCCGTCGGGCGTGGTCACCCGGCGCAGGATCAGCTCATCCCCCGCGCCGATCCCGGCCTCGTCCAGCACGGCGCGGGCGGGGTGGCCGGGGGGCAGGTCGAAGACCGCGACCGCCTCGCCCTGGGCCGCCCCCTGGCGCACCAGATCGGCCCGGCCGCGCCAGCCCAGCACGAAGCCCAGCGCATCCAGCAGGATCGACTTGCCCGCGCCGGTTTCGCCGGTCAGCACGTTCAGCCCCGGCCGAAAGGCCAGCGAAAGCCGGTCGATCAGCAGCAGATCGCGGATGTCGAGCGAGATCAGCATCGCATCACTGGCTGTGCGGGCCGCGGCGGCCCCGGTCTACAGCCATTCCCCCCGCACCATCTGGCGATAGACGCGCGACAGCCAGCTGCCTTCCTGCACGTCGGGGGCCAGGCCCTGGCCCTTGAGCAGGCGGAAGCTGTCCTCGTAGAAGGGGCTGGACTGATAGTTGTAGCCCAGGATCGCGGCGGCGGTCTGCGCCTCGGCCGTCAGGCCCAGGGCCATGTAGGCCTCGACCAGGCGGTGCAGCGCCTCGGCGGTATGGGTGGTGTTCTGGAAATCCTCGACCACCACGCGGAAGCGGTTGATCGCGGCCGTGTAATGCCCGCGCCGCAGGTAGTAGCGGCCGATCTCCATCTCCTTGGCGGCCAGATGGTCGAAGGCCAGGTCGAACTTCAGGATCGCCGATCGCGCATATTCGCTGTCGGGATAGCGTTCGATCACCTCGCGCAGCGCCTGCAGCGCCTGGAAGGTCAGGCCCTGGTCGCGGCCCACCTCGTCGATCTGGTCGTAATAGGACAGCGCCAGCAGATACTGGGCATAGGCCGCGTCCTGATCCGCCGGGTAGAAGTCCAGGAACCGTTGCGCCGCGGCGCGGGCGTCTTCGTATTCGCGCGCCTTGTGATAGGCAAAGGCCTGCATGATCAGCGCGCGCTTGGCCCATTCGGAATAGGGGTAGAGCCGCTCGACCTCGGCAAAGTAGCGGATCGCTTCCTCGGGGCGGTTCTCGGCCTCGAGCGACAATTCGCCCTGCTGATAGATTTCCTCGGCCGACAGGGTTTCCAGCGGCGCCTCCTGTTCGCGCCCGCCGCCGCAGCCGGCCAGGGTCGCGCACAGCGTCGCTGCAAGGATCCAGCGCGTGCCCGCCTGTCCGACCGTCATCTTGCCGCTACCTCTTTTCGTCCGGCGCGGCCGGTGGCCGCTGCCTGTCTTCGGCCGGTCCTAGCACAGAAAAACCGGGGGCGCAAAACGCCTTTGCCGCGGCGGGGCGGATCGGCGGGGTCAGGCCGTGCGGCGCAGATCGCCGCGATGCACGCCGATGCCGGGCAGCTTGGTGCCGGTGTCCAGCCCCATCTCGACCATTTCCCAGGCCTCGGGCCGGGCGAACAGGGCGCGCAGCAGCCGGTTGGTCAGCGCATGGCCCGCCCGGATGCCGGTATAGCGGCCCAGGATCGGCCCGCCGGCCAGCGACAGATCGCCCAGCGCATCCAGCATCTTGTGCCGCACCGGTTCGTCGGCATGGCGCAGCCCGCCGGGCGACAGGATGCGGTCGCCCTGGACCACCACTGCGTTTTCCAGCGTGCCGCCCAGCGCCAGGCCGTTGGCGCGCATCGCGTCGACATCGGCCTGGCGGCAGAAGGTGCGGCTGTCGCACAGCTCGCGCACGAAGGCACCGTTGGCCATGTTCAGCCGACGTTCCTGCCGCCCGATGGCGGCATCGGCAAAGTCGATGCGGAAGTCGATTTCCAGAATGTCCGACGGGTCCAGCCGCGCGATCGCCTCGCCGTCGCGCACCTCGACCGGGGCGAGGATGCGGATGGCGCGCACGGGCACCGTCTGGCGGATGATGCCGCGGGCCAGGAAGCCCTGGACAAAGGGTTCGGCGCTGCCGTCCAGGATCGGAACCTCGGGGCCGTCGATCTGGATCAGCGCGTTGTGGATGGCGCAGCCGGCCAGGGCGGCCATCAGATGCTCCACCGTGGACACTGTCAGGCCCGCGTCGTTCGACAGCAGGGTGCACAGCCGCGAGGGTTCGACCGCGTCCCAGCGCGCCGGGATCATCGCATCGCCCGACAGCACGTCGGTGCGGCGGAACCAGATGCCATAGTCGGCCGAGGCCGGGTTGACGACCATCCGCACCGGCGCCCCGGAATGGAGCCCGTGCCCTACAAAGACGGCGGCGGATTTCAGCGTCTGCTGCACGATGGTCCTCGGTGTTTCTTCTGCGGCTGCGGGGGTGGATTATCCCGCGCCCGATGAGACCTGAGGTAATGGTTGTGGGGGGCGCGCTCAACTCACGCTTTGTGACGGCATGTAACAGGGACCGCCGCGGCAAGCGAAAAGAGCCCGCACCACCCGGCGCGGGCCCCCCAAGGGATTGATCCGACAGGGATCTCAGTTCGCCTGGCGGCGCAGGAAGGCGGGGATCTCGATCCGTTCCTGATCGGCGGTCATGTCGGGATCCTCGTCATAACCCGTGACCGGCGGCTGGGTGCGGGCGGTCTGGCGGTCGGCGGTCTCGGCGCTGCCGGACATGCGGTTGATCAGCGACCCGATGCCGAAGCGCGGCTTTTCCGCGGCCGGGCGCGGGGCGGGGG
>JACXUX010000447.1 GCA_014763725.1 Rhodobacterales bacterium | reverse complement strand
GTAGGGGGGCCTTCTGCCCCCCTCGGCGCCCCCGGGGGCGCCTCACCCCCCGAGGATATTTGGCCGGGAAGCGGGCAGGGGGACTGCGGAAGGTGGGGGCCAGATGCGGGACGAGATCCTGATCCGGCGCGCGACGGTGGTGGTGACGATGGACGCCGCCCGGCGCGAGATCGCATGCGGCGACGTGCGGATCGCGGGCGGCGTGATCACCGAGGTCGGCCGCGGGCTGGAACCGCGCGGCCGGGTGGTCGAGGCGGCGGGCTGTGTCGTCACCCCGGGCCTGGTGAACACCCATCACCACCTGTTCCAGACGCTGACGCGGGCCGTGCCCGGCGGGCAGGATGCGCTGCTGTTCGGCTGGCTGAAGACGCTCTACCCCATCTGGGCGCGCTTCGGCCCCGAGGAGATGTTCGTCTCGGCCCAGGCGGGGCTGGCGGAACTGGCGCTGTCGGGCTGTTCGATGACATCGGACCACCTGTATCTGTTCCCCAACGGCGCCCGGCTGGACGACACGATCGCCGCCGCGGCCGAGGTGGGGCTGCGCTTTCACCCCACCCGCGGCGCGATGAGCATCGGCGAGAGTGCCGGCGGCCTGCCCCCCGATGCCCTTGTCGAGGCTGAGGACGCGATTTTGGCCGACTGCATCCGCGTGGTCGACGCCTTTCACGACCCCGCACCCGGGGCCATGGTCCGGGTGGGCATCGCCCCCTGTTCGCCCTTTTCCGTCAGCCGCGACCTGATGCGCGAGGCGGCGCTGCTGTCCCGCGACAAGGGCGTGATGCTGCACACCCACCTGGCCGAGAATGACGAGGACATCGCCTATTCTCGGGCGATGTTCGGCTGCCGCCCCGGACAATATGCCGAGGATCTGGGCTGGACCGGCCCCGATGTCTGGCATGCCCATTGCGTGCGGCTCGATGCGGCCGAGATCGGCCTGTTCGCCCGCACGGGCACCGGGGTCGCGCATTGCCCCTGTTCGAACTGCCGCCTGGGGTCCGGCATCGCCCCGGTCCGGGCGATGCGCGATGCCGGCGTGCCGGTCGGGCTGGGGGTCGACGGATCGGCCTCGAACGACACAGGCAACCTCATCCTTGAGGCGCGCCAGGCCCTGCTTCTGCAGCGCGTGGCCCGCGGCGCCGATGCCATGTCGGCGCGCGAGGCGCTCGAGATCGCGACCCTGGGCGGCGCCCGCGCGCTGGGGCGCGACGATCTGGGTGCGCTGGCCCCCGGCCTGCGGGCGGATCTGGCGATCTGGGATGTCTCGGGGATCGAGGCCGCCGGCGCCTGGGACCCGGTGGCGGCCCTGATCCTCTGCGGCCCGCCGCGGGTGCGCGACCTCTTCGTCGAGGGCCGCGCCATCGTCCGGGGCGGGCAACTCGTCACGCTCGACCTGCCGCGCCTGCTGGACCGCCAGCGCACCCTCGCCCGCCGCCTGGCCGGCTGAGCGGACCGCTCCAGCTTCCCGGCCAAATATCCTCGGGGGGTGAAGGCGCCCC
>JACXUX010000120.1 GCA_014763725.1 Rhodobacterales bacterium | reverse complement strand
GAAGTTGCCGGGGATGGCCACCAGCGGGCGGGCGGTCTTGTCCGCACCGGGCAGGGTGATCCTGCGGATGGACGACCTGCAGAAATACTACAAGGTCTCGGGCGGCCTCTTCGGCGGGGGCGAGAAGAAGGTCGTCAAGGCCAACGAGACCCTGACCTTCGAGGCGCGCGAGGGCGAGACGCTGGCCATCGTAGGCGAATCGGGCTGCGGCAAGTCCACCTTCGCCCGGGTGCTGATGGGGCTGGAAACCGCCACCGGCGGTCAGATCATGCTGTTCGACGAAAACATCCAGAACACGCCCATCCAGAAGCGCAACACCGATACCGTGTCCTCGGTCCAGATGGTGTTCCAGAACCCCTTCGACACGCTGAACCCCTCGATGACGGTGGGCCGCCAGATCATCCGCGCGCTGGAAATCTTCGGCGTGGGCGACAGCGATGCCGACCGCCGCGACCGGATGCTGCATCTGCTCGACCTGGTCAAACTGCCGCGCGCCTTCGCCGACCGGATGCCGCGCCAGCTGTCGGGCGGGCAGAAGCAGCGCGTGGGCATCGCCCGCGCCTTTGCCGGCGGCGCCCGCGTCGTGGTGGCCGACGAACCGGTCTCGGCGCTCGACGTCAGCGTCCAGGCGGCGGTGACCGAGCTTCTGATGGACATCCAGCGCAAGAACCGCACGACGCTGCTGTTCATCAGCCACGACCTGTCGATCGTGCGCTACCTGGCCGACCGGGTCATGGTCATGTATCTGGGCCATGTGGTGGAAATGGGCACGACCGACCAGGTGTTCAGCCCGCCCTACCACCCCTATACCGAGGCGCTGCTTTCCGCCGTGCCGATCGCCGACACCCGCGTGCAGAAGAACCGCATCGTGCTGGACGGCGACATCCCCAGCGCCATGAACCCGCCCCCCGGCTGCCCCTTCCAGACCCGCTGCCGCTGGAAGGCCCAGGTTCCCGGCGGGCTCTGCGAAACCGAAATCCCCCCGGTCCGGCAATTGGGCGGGGGCCACCAGATCAAGTGCCACCTGCCCGATGCGGTGCTGGCGGACATGCAGCCCGTGATCCGCATCGCCGCCGAATAATCCCGGGGGGACCCCATGACCGTCGTCGTTCTCGGCATCTTCGTGGCCGACACCGCCTATCGGGCCGACCGCCTGCCCCGCATGGGCGAAACGATCCTCGGCCGCCATTTCGCGCTGGGCCCCGGCGGCAAGGGCTCGAACCAGGCGGTGGCGGCGGCCCGTGCCGGCGGCCGGGTGCATCTGATCACCCGCATCGGCGCCGACCCCTTCGGCGCCATGGGCCACAGGCTCTGGGACGAGGCCGGCGTCCACCCCGCCGTGACCGAGGACCCTGACAGCTTCACCGGCGCGGCCTTCATCTTCCTCGACCATGCCACGGGCCAGAACGCCATCATCGTCTGCCCCGGCGCGGCCGAACGCCTGGACGAGGGGGACGTGGACCGCCACGCCGACCTGATCGCCGGCGCCCGCGTCTTCCTGACCCAGCTGGAACAGCCCCTGGCGGCCGCCCGGCGCGGACTGCAGATCGCGCGCGCGGCCGGCGTCACCACCATCCTGAACCCCGCCCCCGCCATGCCGCTGCCCGCGGGCCTGCTGCCGCTCTGCGACATCATCACCCCGAATGAAACCGAGGCCCAGGCCCTGACCGGCCTGCCCGTCACCACCCCGGATCAGGCCGCCGCCGCCGCCGCCGCCCTGCGCGCCATGGGCGCCCGTGCGGCCTGCATCACGCTGGGCCCGGCCGGCGCGCTCTGGCAGGACGACACCGGCACCCTGCGTGTGCCGGGCATTCCGATGCCCGATGTGGTCGATACCGTGGGCGCGGGCGATGCCTTCAACGGCGCGCTGGCCACGGCGCTGGCCCAAGGCCGCCCCCCCGAACAGGCGCTGCGCTTTGCCAATGCCGCGGCCGCCATCTCGGTCACCCGTCCGGGTGCCGCCAGCTCCTCGCCCGCAAGGGCGGAAATCGAGGCGCTGCTCGCCCGCCAGCCCTGAGCACCCCGCCCCGCTTCCCGGCCAAATATCCTCGGGGGGCCCGGGGGGCAGACAGCCCCCCGCCGCAACGCCCGCGACCGGCCGGGCGGTCCGCGCCGAACCATCGGCGCCTGCCGGACCCTCCCGGGCTCAGGCGATCTCGACGGTGTATTTCTCGATGACCGTATTGGCCAGCAGCCGGTCGCACATCGCGCGCACCTCGGCCAGGGCGGCCTCGCGGTCGGTCTGGGCCAGGTCCAGCTCGATCACCTTGCCCTGGCGCACCGCCTCGACCCCGGCAAAGCCCAGCGTGCCCAGGGCATGGCGCACCGCCTCGCCCTGGGGATCCAGCACCCCGTCCTTCAGCATCACATGTACGCGCGCCTTCAGCATGGCAGGGCCTCTCAGTTGATCAGGGTCGGTTTGCCGGACGGGGCTGCGCTGCCGGGCAGGATGCCCAGCCGCCGCGCCAGTTCGGTATAGACATCGGGCATGGCCCGGGTCTCGACCGGGGCGCCCTCGCCACGGTCGGTGGTCCCGCGCATGTCCCACAGCCGGCAGCTGTCGGGGCTGATCTCGTCGGCCACAATGAGCCGCATGAAGTCGCCTTCCCAGACGCGCCCGATCTCCAGCCGAAAGTCGGCCAGCCGCACCCCGATGCCCAGCATCACCCCCGACAGGAAGTCGTTCACCCGCAGCGCCAGCGACACCATGTCGTCCAGGTCCTGCTGGCTGGCCCAGCCGAAGGCGATGATATGCTCCTCGGCCACCATCGGGTCGTTCAGGGCATTGTCCTTGTAGTAGTATTCGACGATCGGCCGCGGCAGCGGCAGCCCCTCGGGCAGGCCCAGCCGCTGCGACAGCGGGCCCGCGGCATAGTTGCGCACCACTACCTCGAGCGGCACGATCTCGGCCATCCGCACCAGCTGTTCGCGCATGTTGATGCGGCGGATGAAATGCGTGGGCACCCCGATCGCGTTCAGCCCCGACATGAAGAACTCCGACAGCCGGTTGTTCAGCACGCCCTTGCCCTCGGTGGGGGTTTCGCGCGTGGTGGTCACCGCCTGTCCGTCGTCCTTGAAATACTGGATCAGCGTGCCAGGTTCCGGCCCTTCATAGAGGATCTTGGCCTTGCCTTCGTAGATCTTCTTGCGTCGCGGTGCCATGACCTCTCCGAATCCGATGACGGGATGCGGCCCCGGGGCGTGTTGCGTCCCGCGCCGTCGCCCGATGCTGTGCGGGCTATACGCCACAGCGCCCGTCCTCGCAAGCCGACGGCGGCCCTCGCGCGCCCCGCTCCCCTTGCGGCAGGGGGCGCGGGCGGGCATATGGGGGGCAGGACCAACCGCAGCAAGGGCCCGACCGATGACCACCTTCGACGATCGCGAAAGCGCTTTCGAAAACAAGTTCGCTCATGACGCCGAAATGCAGTTCAAGGCCGAGGCCCGGCGCAACAAGCTGGTGGGCCTGTGGGCCGCGGGCCTGCTGGGCAAGTCGGGCGACGCCGCCGCCGCCTATGCCGTGGAAATCGTCAAGTCCGACTTCCAGGAACCGGGGATCGAGGATGTCGTCCGCCGCCTGGTGGCCGACCTCGCGGGCCTGGCGGACGAGGCCGCGATCCGCGCCAAGATGGCCGAGATGCTGCCCCTGGCCAAGGCCCAGCTGATGGACGAGGCCTGAGCGCCTGCCCCCGGGGCCGCCCCCGCGGTGGCCCCCTTTCGTTCAAGATCTTCATGAACAGAATGAATTTGCCCCGTCTGCCGGCCCATGGCAGGGACGGGGCCAACCCGGATCGGAGCCTGCCATGACCGACGCGCTGTCCCGCCTGCTTGCCACCCGCGACTGGCTGATGGCGGATGGCGCCACCGGCACGAACCTGTTCAACATGGGCCTCGCCTCGGGCGAGGCGCCCGAGATCTGGAACATGGAACGGCCCGACAACATCCGCACGCTTTATCGCGGGGCGGTCGATGCGGGATCGGACATCTTCCTGACCAACAGCTTCGGCGGCAACGCCAGCCGGCTGAAACTGCACGGCGCCGAGGGCCGCGTGCACGACATCAACCGCATCGCCGCCGCCCTGGGGCGCGAGGTGGCCGATACCGCGGGCCGCACCGTGGTGGTGGCGGGGTCGATGGGTCCCACGGGCGAGATCATGGCCCCCATGGGCAGCCTGACGCATGAGCTGGCCGTCGAGATGTTCCACGAACAGGCCGAGGGGCTGAAGGCCGGCGGCGCCGATGTGCTGTGGGTCGAAACCATCAGCGCGCCCGAGGAATTCCGCGCCGCGGCCGAGGCCGCCGCCCGCGCCGGCATGCCCTGGTGCGGCACGATGAGCTTTGACACCGCCGGCCGCACGATGATGGGCACGACCTCGGCCGCCTTTGTCGATCTGGTCGAAAAGCTGCCGAACCCGCCCATCGCCTTTGGCGCGAACTGTGGCGTGGGCGCCTCGGACCTGCTGCGCACGGTGCTGGGCTTTGTGGCGCAGGGCACCGAACGGCCGATCATCGCCAAGGGCAATGCCGGCATCCCCAAGTATCACGACGGCCATATCCACTATGACGGCACGCCCGAGCTGATGGCCGAATATGCCGTGCTGGCGCGCGATGCCGGGGTGCGGATCATCGGCGGCTGCTGCGGGACCATGCCCGAACATCTGCGCGCCATGCATGCCGCGCTGTCGACCCGGCCGCGCGGCCCGCGCCCGACGCTCGAGACGGTGGCGGAAAAGCTGGGCGGCTTTTCGTCCGCCAGCGACGGCACGGGCGACGATGCGGGGGGCGCCGCGCGCGACCGGCGCCGTCGCCGCGGGTGAGGTCAGAACAGGCTGAGCTGGTCGCCCGGTTTCGGCGGCACCGCGAACAGGTCGCAGCGCAGGGGCGGCAGGCGGATCGCCAGCCCCAGCCGCGCGCAGGCCAGCCGGAACCGCTGCGCCTGCAGGTCGGCCCAGACGCCCTGCCCCGTCATCCGCCGGCCAAAGGCGGGGTCATAGTCCTGGCCGCCGTGCAGCTCGCGCACGCGGGCCAGGATGCGGGCGGCACGGTCGGGGACATTCGCCTGCACCCAGTCGCGGAACAGGTCGGCCACCTCGCGCGGCAGGCGCAGCACGATCTGGCTGGCGGCCACGGCGCCCGCGTCGCGCGCGGCGGTCAGGATCGCCTCGGTCTCATGATCGGTCAGGGCGGGGATCACCGGGCTGACCATGGCGCGCACCGGAATGCCCGCGTCGGTCAGCCGCCGGACGATGGCCAGCCGCCGCGCGGGCGCGGGCGCGCGGGGCTCCATCCGGCGGGCCAGGTCCGCGTCCAGCGTGGTCAGGCTGATGCCCACCCGCACCAGCCCCCGTTCGGCCATCGGCGCCAGGAGGTCGATGTCGCGTTCGATCAGCGTGCCGCGGGTGGTGATGGCCAGGGGGTGGTTGTGATCGGCCAGCACCCGCAGCACCGCGCGGGTGATGCCCGCCGCGCCCTCGGCCGGTTGCCAGGGGTCGGTGTTGGTCCCCAGCGCGATCGGCGCTACCTGATAGCCGGGCCGGGCCAGTTCCTGCGCCAGCACCCGGTCGATGCCGGGCCGGGCGATCAGCCGCGTCTCGAAATCCAGACCCGGCGACAGGTTCAGCCAGGCGTGGCTGGGCCGGGCATAGCAATAGATGCAGCCATGTTCGCAGCCCCGCCAGGGGTTCACGCTGCGGTCAAAGGGCAGGTCGGGGCTGCCGTTCCAGGCCAGGGCCGATCGCGGGGTTTCCGCGCGCACCTCGGTCCGGAGGGTGCGGTCGGCGTGCGGGATGTCCCAGCCGTCAAAGGCCGCCTCATGCGACAGCCGTTCGTAGCGGCCCGCAGCGTTCGAGGCCGCGCCGCGCCCCCGTGGCACCTGTCCGGGCAGAATCCCCTTGCGCTCCATGCCGCAACACTAGAACACAAGGCGAACGCGCGCCAGAGATTCCCCGCCGCAGGCCCCCCCTGTCGGCTTTCGCGCGGGTCAGGTCGCAATCGGGCAATCGTCCGGCGGCCTTCCGTCTCAACGATCCTGCAGACCCAGACCGAGGCACATCATGGCTGACGACGACGAGATCATCCTGTCCGAGCTTTCCGACGACGAGCTTGTGCTGCAGATGCACGACGACCTCTACGACGGTCTGAAGGACGAGATCGAGGACGCCGTCCGCATCCTGCTGGACCGCGGCTGGACGCCCTATGACGTGCTGACCGTGGCGCTGGTGGCCGGCATGAAGATCGTGGGCGACGACTTCCGCGACGGCATCCTGTTCGTGCCCGAGGTGCTGCTGGCCGCCAATGCGATGAAGGCGGGCATGGCGATCCTGAAGCCGCTGCTGGTGGAAACCGGCGCGCCGCGGATGGGCAAGATGGTGATCGGCACCGTCAAGGGCGACATCCACGACATCGGCAAGAACCTGGTCGCCATGATGATGGAGGGCGCGGGCTTCGAGGTGGTGGACCTGGGCATCAACAACCCGGTCGAGAAATACATCGAGGCGCTGGAACGCGAAAAGGCCGACATCCTGGGCATGTCGGCGCTGCTGACCACGACCATGCCCTACATGAAGGTCGTGATCGACACGATGAAGGAAAAGGGCATGCGCGACGACTATATCGTGCTGGTGGGCGGCGCCCCCCTGAACGAGGAATTCGGCCGCGCGATCGGCGCCGACGCCTATTGCCGCGATGCCGCGGTGGCGGTGGAAACCGCCAAGCAGCTCGTCGCGCGCAAGCACAACCGCCTGACGGCCTGAACCGCCCGCCCCCCGGAAACGCCCGCCCGCCGCTTGGCGCGGCGGGCTTTTTCATGGGCTGCGGCAAGGGCGGACATGCAGAAGGCCCGCCTCGGGGCGGGCCTTTGCAGCGGTGTCGGGGAAATCAGCGCTTGGAGAACTGGAAGCTGCGGCGGGCCTTGCGCTTGCCGTACTTCTTGCGTTCGACCACGCGGCTGTCCCGGGTCAGGAAGCCCGCGGCCTTCAGCGGGGCGCGGAGGCTGGGTTCATAGAGCTGCAGCGCCTTGGAGATGCCGTGCTTGACCGCGCCGGCCTGGCCCGACAGGCCCCCGCCCGCCACCGTCGCCATCACGTCGAACTGGCCTTCGACATTGGCGATCTGGAACGGCTGGCGCAGGATCATCTGCAGCACCGGGCGGGCGAAATACTTCGTATAGTCGATGTATTCGCCCTTGTTGTTGCGGATCAGGAACTTGCCCGAACCCGGCTTGACCCAGACGCGGGCGACCGCGTCCTTGCGCTTGCCGGTGGCATAGCTGCGGCCCAGCGCGTCGCGCACCGGTTCGCGGGGCGCCTCGACCTCGGCCGCGGCGGGGGCGGCGGCGCCCTGGACGGCGGCCTTCAGTTCGTCAAGAGACTTGATGTCGGCCATGATCAGGCGCTCCGGGTGTTCTTCGGGTTCATCGACTTGATGTCGAGGATGCGCGGCTGCTGCGCCGCATGCGGATGTTCCGCCCCGGCATAGACGCGCAGGTTGGTCATCTGCTGGCGGCCCAGGCGGTTGCGGCTGATCATCCGCTCGACCGCCTTTTCGACCACGCGCTCGGGGTGGTTGCCTTCCAGGATCTGGCGGGCGGTGCGGCTCTTGATGCCGCCGGGGTGGCCGGTGTGCCAGTAGTAGCGCTTCTGTTCGCGCTTGCGGCCGGTCATCTGCACCTTGTCGGCGTTGATGACGATCACGTTGTCGCCCATGTCCATGTGCGGCGTGAAGGTCGGCTTGTCTTTGCCGCGCAGGATCTTGGCGACGATCGAGGCGAGGCGGCCCAGCACGACGCCCTCGGCGTCGATCAGGACCCACGTCTTCTCGATATCCGCAGGAGTTGCGGTGAAGGTTTTCATGGTCTGACCCGTCAGGTGAAGCGGGGGCGGACCCCCGGAATCTCGGATGCGTGTCTATCGCTGATCGGGGGCGCGGGGTCAAGCCGCAGGGATGCGATTTTTCTGCGAAAAATCATGGGCCTGCAATAACGGTATCTTTATACCCCAATCAGCGCAGGCGCGGCGGGCGCGCCGGGTCCATGCCGGGGGCCGCCGGGGCGGCGGCCCCCGGCATGGACCCGGCG
>JACXUX010000446.1 GCA_014763725.1 Rhodobacterales bacterium | reverse complement strand
GCCCCTGCCCCCGCCCGAGCCGCCGCTGCGCCGGCCGCTTGCGCTGACCCGGCTGATCGGCGCGCTGCTGGACCGGGCGCCCGACCTGGCGCCGCGGGCGGCGATCTTCGACCTGGCCGACAGCCTGGCCGCCCTGCTGGACGAGATGGAGGATGAGGACATCCCCCCCGACCGGCTGGCGGCGCTGGACGTGGCCGAACATGCCGCGCACTGGCGGCGGATGCAGGCCTTTCTCGCCATCGCCGCGCCGCTGGCCGCGGGCGGGCGGCTGGGTGCTGCGGTGGCCGCGCTGGCCGACCGCTGGGCCGTCCGGCCGCCGCAGGGCCCGGTGGTGCTGGCCGGGTCCACCGGATCGCGCGGCAGCACGCTGCGGCTGATGGGGGCGGTGCTGGCGCTGCCGCAGGGGGCCGTAGTGCTGCCCGGCCATGACGGCGACACCCCGGCCGAGGTCTGGGACGCCATGGACGACGCCCTGACGGCCGAGGATCACCCCCAGTATCGCACCCGGCGCCTGATGCAGGCGATGGGGCTGACCCCGGCCGACCTGCGCCCCTGGACGGCCACGCCGCCCGCGGCCCCCGCGCGCAACCGCGTCGTGTCGCTGGCACTGCGCCCCGCGCCGGTGACCGACCGCTGGCTGGCCGAGGGGCGCGACCTGCCCGACCTGCCCGCGGCAATGGCAGAGGTCACCCTGATCGAGGCCCCCGACCCCCGGGCCGAGGCGCAGGCCATCGCGCTGATCCTGCGGCAGGCGGCCGAAACCGGAACGCCCGCCACGCTGATCACGCCCGACCGGACGCTGGCGCGCCGGGTCACTGCGGCGCTGGACCGCTGGGGCCTGCGCCCCGACGACAGCGCGGGCCGGCCGCTGGCGCTGTCGGCGCCGGGGCGGTTCCTGCGCCATGTCGCGGCGCTGGCGGGCCAGCGGCTGACGGCCGAGGCGCTGCTGGTCCTGCTGAAGCACCCGCTGACCGCGACCGGCGCCGACCGGGGCGACCATCTGCGCCTGACCCGCGATCTGGAACTGCATCTGCGCCGGCACGGGCCGATGTTCCCCGAACCGGCCGACCTGGCCCGCTGGGCGCACGACCGGGGGGGCGAGGCGCCGCTGGCCTGGGCGCAGTGGATCGGCGCGACGCTGGCCCCGCTGGCCGAGGCCGCGGACCTGCCGCTGGCCGATCACGTCGCCCGCCACCGCACCGCGGCCGAGGCGCTGGCCACCGGCCCCGGCGGCACCGGCCCGGCCGAGCTGTGGTCGCGTGAGGCAGGCCTGGCCGCCCGCGCCGCGGTGGACGATCTGGCGGCCGAGGCCCATCACGCCGCCAGCCTGGGCCCGCAGGACTATGCCGACCTGTTCGCCGCCGTCCTGTCGCGCCGCGTCGTGCGCGAAACGGTCGAGACGCATCCCCATCTGCGCATCCTGGGCCCGCGCGAGGCGCGCGAAACCCTGACCGGCCTGACCGTGCTGGGCGGGCTGACCGACGGGGTCTGGCCCGCCCTGCCC
>JACXUX010000006.1 GCA_014763725.1 Rhodobacterales bacterium | reverse complement strand
ACCTGCGCACGCCCTATGACATCCGCGAGGTGATCGCCCGCCTGGTCGACGCCAGCCGCTTCGACGAATTCAAGGCGCGCTACGGCGAAACCCTGGTGACGGGCTTTGCCCATGTGATGGGGATGCCCGTGGGGATCGTCGCCAACAACGGCGTGCTGTTCTCCGAGGCCGCGGTCAAGGGCGCGCATTTCGTCCAGCTCTGCAGCCAGCGCCGCATCCCGCTGGTCTTTCTGCAGAACATCACCGGCTTCATGGTCGGGCGGAAATACGAAAACGAAGGCATCGCCCGCCAAGGCGCCAAGATGGTGACGGCGGTGGCCACCACCGCGGTGCCCAAGATCACGCTGATCGTCGGCGGCAGCTTCGGCGCGGGCAATTACGGCATGGCCGGCCGCGCCTATCAGCCGCGCTTCCTGTGGACCTGGCCCAACAGCCGCATCGCGGTGATGGGCGGCGAACAGGCGGCGGGCGTTCTGGCCACGGTGAAACGCGACGCGACCCTTCGGGCCGGCGGCCAGTGGTCGGCCGAGGATGAGGCCGCCTTCAAGCGCCCCACGATCGAGATGTTCGACCGCCAGTCCCACCCGCTCTATGCCACTGCCCGGCTCTGGGACGACGGCATCATCGACCCCCGCCGCTCGCGCCGGGTGCTGGCGCTGTCGCTGGCCGCCGCGCTGAACGCACCGGTGGCCGAGACGCGCTTCGGCCTGTTCCGGATGTAGCGCCATGGCCGCCGCGCCGCACGTCAGGGTTGCAGCCCACCCCCGCCCCGGGGCAGGATGGCGCCATGACCCGGCCACCCTCGAACGTCACCCATTTCGCGCGCGACCGCCGAAGGCCGCCGAAATGGTCGATGGGCCTGCCGCCGCGCAAGCCGCCGCCGCGCCGCAGATGGGCCGATCCGCGCCGCTATCTGCCGGCCGTGGCGGGGGCGGCGCTGGCCGCGCTGGTCGCGCTGCCCTTCGCGGCCGATGCGCTGGCCGCCATCGCCCGCCCGGCCGATCCCCAGGGCTGCCGCGTGGTCTTTGTCACCGACGGCGACACGGTGACGATCCACTGCCCGCGCACCGGCACCGAAAGGGCCCGCCTGCTGGGCTAGGACGCGCCCGAACTCTTCAGCCCCGGCTGCCTGTCGGAATGGCGCGCGGCCCTGGCCGCCACCTGGGCGCTGCGCTGGCACCTGCTGACCGCGGCCGACCAGACCATCGTCCGCCAGGACACCGACCGCTACGGCCGCCGTCTGGTCCGGCTGATGCTCGACGGCCGCTCGGTCGCCGCCGACATGATCGCGGCCGGCCACGGCCGTCCCTATGCCGGGGGCCCGCGCGCGCCCTGGTGCCCGGCCCTCTGACCGCCCCCCTTCCTCTTGACCCAAATACCCCCGGGGGTCCGGGGGCAGGCAGCCCCCGGGCTCTCCACCCCGCGAAAGGGTTCCCATGTTCCGCCGCATCCTGATCGCCAACCGGGGCGAGATCGCCTGCCGCATCATCGCCACCTGCCGCCGGCTGGGGGTGGAAACCGTCGCCGTCCATTCCGACGCCGATGCCCGCGCGGCCCATGTCGCGATGGCCGACCATGCGCTCTGGATCGGCGGGCCCGCCCCGGCCGACAGCTATCTCGACGCGCGCGCGATTCTGGCCGCCGCCCGGGCTGCGGGCGCCCAGGCGATCCACCCGGGCTATGGCTTCCTGTCGGAAAACCCCGAGTTCGTCGATCAGGTCCAGGCCGCGGGTCTCGTCTTCATCGGCCCCTCGGCCGCGGCGATCCGGGCCATGGGGCTCAAGGACGCGGCCAAGGCGCGGATGGCGGCGGTCGGGGTGCCGGTGGTGCCCGGCTGGCAGGGCGACAGCCAGGACCCAGATCACCTCTTGGGCGCGGCCGAGGCGCTGGGCTTTCCCGTCCTGATCAAGGCGGTGGCGGGTGGCGGCGGCAAGGGGATGCGCCGCGTCGACCGCCCGGCCGATTTCGCCTCGGCCCTGGCCAGCGCCCGGGCCGAGGCGCAGGGCGCCTTCGGCAACCCCGCCGTGCTGATCGAGAAATACATCGAATGCCCCCGCCATATCGAGGTGCAGGTCTTCGGCGACGGCACCCGCGCCGTGCATCTGTTCGAACGCGACTGCAGCCTGCAGCGCCGCCACCAGAAGGTGATCGAAGAGGCCCCCGCCCCCGGCATGACGCCCGAGATGCGCGCGGCCATGGGCGCGGCGGCGGTGCGGGCGGCCGAGGCCATCGGCTATTCCGGCGCGGGCACGGTCGAATTCATCGTCGACGCCAGCCGCGGCCTGCGCCCCGATGCCTTCTGGTTCATGGAGATGAACACCCGCCTTCAGGTCGAACATCCGGTGACCGAGGCGATCACCGGCGTCGACCTGGTCGAATGGCAGCTGCGCGTCGCCTCGGGCGAGCCGCTGCCCCTGACCCAGGACCAGCTGTCGATCACCGGCCACGCCTTCGAGGCGCGGCTTTATGCCGAGGATGTGCCCGCAGGCTTCCTGCCCGCCACCGGGCGGCTGGCGCATCTGCGCTTCCCCCCCGATGTGCGGGCCGATACCGGCGTGCGGCCGGGCGACACGATCAGCCCCTGGTATGATCCGATGATCGCCAAGATCATCGTCCACGGCCCCACCCGGGCCGCCGCGCTGAGCCGGCTGGCGCGCGCGCTGGACCAGACCGAGGTCGCGGGGTCCGTCACCAACCTGGCCTTCCTGGCCCGGCTGGCGCGGCACCCGGGCTTTGCCGCGGGGCAGGTGGACACGGGCCTGATCGCGCGCGACCTGGGCCAGCTGACCGCGCCCGACCCGGAGGATGCGCTGTGGCTGGCGGCGCGGGCGACGGCGGTGCTGGCCGCGGCCGATCTGCCAGCGGGGCCGCTGGCGGGTTTTGCGCTGTGGTCGCCGCTGGTCCATCCGGTCGTGCTGTCGGACGGGCAGGGCCCGCTGCAGGCCCGGCTGTGGCTGACCGCGCCCGACCGTGCGGCGGTCGATTTCGACGGGCTGCGGCTGCTGGCCGAACGGGGGCCTGCGGGCTGGTCGGTCGAGGGGCGGCGCCCCATGCCGGTGGTGGCGGACGGCGACCGGCTGCATGTCCTGCTGCCCGAGGGGCGCGGCACGCTGACCTTCACCCGGCCCGACCCGCTGCTGCGCATGGCGGCGCAGGGCCCCGGCGACGGGGTGGTGCGCGCGCCGATGCCGGGGCTGGTGCGGGCGGTGGCGGTGGCCCCGGGGCAGACGGTGGCGGCGGGCGACCCGCTGGCCGTGCTCGATGCGATGAAGATGGAACATGTCCTGACCGCCGCGCGCGATGGCGTGGTGGCCGAGGTGCTGGTCGACCCCGGTGCCCAGGTCGAGGCGGGCGCGGCGCTGGTCGTGCTGGCGCCCGAGGCCGCCGCATGACCGGGTTCGTCGAGATCGTCGAGGTCGGCCCCCGCGACGGGCTGCAGAACGAACCCCGCCCCATCGCGGTGTCCGACAAGATCGCGCTGATCGACCTGCTGTCGCAGGCCGGCTTTCGCCGGATCGAGGCGGCCAGCTTCGTCAGCCCGAAATGGGTGCCCCAGATGGCCGGCAGCGCCGAGGTGATGGCCGGCCTGACCCGCCACCCGGGCGTGGCCTATGCGGCGCTGACGCCGAACCTGCAGGGGTTTCAGGCCGCGATGGCGGCCGGGGCCGATGCGGTGGCCGTGTTCGCCGCGGCGACCGAGGAATTCTCCCGCGCCAACCTGAATTGTTCGATTTCGGAAAGCCTGGACCGGTTCCAGCCCGTGCTGCAGGCCGCGCGTGTGCGAAATGTCCCTGTCCGCGGCTATGTCAGCGTGGTCACCGACTGCCCGTTCCAGGGCGCCGTGCCCCCCGCACAGGTGGCGCAGGTGGCCGAACGGCTGTGGGCCGCGGGCTGTCACGAAATCGCGCTGGGCGAAACGCTGGGCCGCGGCACGCCCGACCGGGTGGCCGCGATGCTGGCCGCGGTGCGCGACGTGGTGCCGGTCGAGCGGCTGGCGGGCCATTTCCACGACACAGGGGGCCGCGCGCTGGACAATGTCGATGTGGCGCTGGCGGCGGGCCTGCGGGTCTTCGATGCCGCGGTGGGCGGGTTGGGGGGCTGTCCCTATGCGCCGGGTGCGGCGGGCAATCTGGCCACCGAACGGCTGGCGGCGCATCTGGCCGCGCGGGGCTGGCAGACCGGGCTCGACCCTGCGGTGCTGGACCGCGCGGCGGCGCTGGCGCACAGTCTGCGCGCGGGCTGAGGCGCGAAATTCCTGCGAAATTTCGGGGCGGGGGGCGACGATGTTCGAAACGATCCGGCTGGAAACCTGCGCGCGCGGCATCGCGCGGCTGACGCTGATGCGGCCCGACCGGCACAATGCCCTGTCGGGCCTGATGATCGACGAACTGACGCAGGCCGCGGGCCAGCTGGCGCAGGACCGCGCGGTGCGGGCCGTGGTGCTGACCGGGGCGGGCGACAGTTTCTGCGCCGGGGCGGATCTGGGCTGGATGCAGGCGCAGGTCCAGGCCGACCGCGCCACCCGCGCCCAGGCGGCCCGGGCGCTGGCCGGGATGCTGCAGGCGCTGAACACGCTGCCCATGCCGCTGATCGGGCGGATCAACGGGCCGGCCTATGGCGGCGGCGTGGGGCTGATGGCGGTCTGCGACCTGGCGCTGGGGGTGCAGGGCGCGCAGTTCGGCCTGACCGAGGTGCGGCTGGGCCTGATCCCCGCCACCATCGGACCCTATGTCGTCGCCCGTCTGGGCGAATCCGGCGCGCGGCGCGTGTTCTTCTCGGGCACCCGCTTTGGCGCGGACGAGGCCGCATCGCTGGGCCTGCTGGCCCGGGTGCTGCCCGCCGAGGCGCTGGATGCCGCGGTCGAGGCCGCGCTGGTGCCCTATCTGGCCGCCGCACCGGGCGCCGTGGCCCGCGCCAAGGCGCTGGTGCGCGCGCTGGGGCCGCGGATCGACGCGGCCACGGTCGAGATGACGGTCCAGGCCCTGGTCGACACCTGGGACGCCCCCGAGGCCGCCGAGGGAATCGCCGCCTTCCTCGAGCGGCGCAAACCGTTCTGGGCGGGGTGAGTCGCGCACCCTTGCGTCTGCAGCATACCCGTGCTGCAGAACAGCATGTCGCAGCGACATTTTGCACCGACACCTCTGCACACTATGGGATACAAACGTGTTCGGAGCGGTCCCGCAGGGGCGCCCGACCCCCGCCTTCGGTTGACCGCGGGAGGGGGGCAGAGTAAACCGAGCCCACAATAGAAGCGGCCCGACAGAGGCCGCAGCGCGCCGCCGCCAGCAAAGGAGTGACTCGTGGATCCCGTTGTTCGAGAGTATGCGCCGATCCTGATCCTGTTGGCGATCGCGGTCGGGCTGGGGCTGGTGCTGATCCTGGCCGCGGCGATCCTGGCCGTGCGCAACCCCGACCCGGAAAAGGTCTCGGCCTACGAATGCGGGTTCAACGCCTTTGACGACGCGCGGATGAAGTTCGACGTGCGCTTCTATCTGGTGTCGATCCTCTTCATCATCTTCGACCTCGAGGTGGCCTTCCTGTTCCCCTGGGCGGTGGCCTTCGGCGACCTGTCGATGACGGCCTTCTGGTCGATGATGATCTTCCTGGGCGTGCTGACCGTGGGCTTTGCCTATGAATGGAAGAAGGGGGCCCTGGAATGGGAATGACGACGGGCGCGAACACCGCCGGCGCCGACATGGACGTGGCCGCCCGCGCGCTGAACGACGAGCTGGCCGACAAGGGGTTTCTGCTGACCTCGACCGAGGACATCATCAACTGGGCGCGCATCGGGTCGCTGCACTGGATGACCTTTGGCCTGGCCTGCTGCGCGGTCGAGATGATGCAAACCAGCATGCCGCGCTATGACCTGGAACGTTTCGGCACCGCGCCGCGCGCCTCGCCCCGCCAGTCCGACCTGATGATCGTGGCCGGCACGCTGACCAACAAGATGGCGCCCGCGCTGCGCAAGGTCTACGACCAGATGCCCGAGCCGCGCTATGTCATCAGCATGGGGTCCTGCGCCAACGGCGGCGGCTACTACCACTACAGCTATTCGGTGGTGCGCGGCTGCGACCGCATCGTGCCGGTCGATGTCTATGTGCCGGGCTGCCCGCCCACGGCCGAGGCGCTGCTCTACGGCATCCTGCAGCTGCAGCGGAAGATCCGCCGCACCGGCACCATCACCCGCTGAGGAGGCGCCCCCATGTCCGAGGCCCTGGAAGAGCTGGCCGCGCATATCGCGCTGAAGCGGCCCGATGCGGTGCTGTCGCATGCCGTCGCGCATGGCGAACTGACGGTCGAGGTGGAACCCGCGCATCTGGTGGCGCTGGTCGAATTCCTGAAGACGGACGTGAACTGCCGTTTCTCGACGCTGGTCGACATCACGGCGGTGGACTGGCCCACGCGGCCGGAACGCTTCGACGTGGTCTATCACTTCCTGTCGATGTGGCGGAACCAGCGCATCCGGCTGAAGATCACGGTGGACGAAGAGGCGATGGTGCCATCCCTGACCGGGGTGCATCCCAGCGCCAACTGGTTCGAACGCGAGGTGTTCGACATGTTCGGCCTGCTGTTCAGCGGCCATCCCGACCTGCGGCGCATCCTGACCGACTACGGCTTTCGCGGGCATCCGCTGCGCAAGGACTTCCCCACCACCGGCTATACCGAGGTGCGCTGGGACGAGGCGCAGAAGCGGGTCGTCTATGAACCCGTGAAACTGGTGCAGGAATACCGCCAGTTCGACTTCCTCAGCCCGTGGGAGGGCGCGACCTACGTCCTGCCCGGTGACGAGAAGAAGGCCTGATCGGCGTGTCCGGGGATCCGACCCTTCTGATCTGCGTCGGTGCGACGAAGGCCGGCACGACCTGGCTTTACGACCATCTGGCGCGGCATGACGACTGCCACCTGCGGTCGATCAAGGAGCTGCATTATTTCGGCTGTGTCGAGACCGGCCGCTGGGACCACCAGATCCGCGTCCAGGAACAGGCCGAGGCGCGGCTGCGCCGCCGTCTGGCCCAGGCCGCGCCCGCCCGCCGCGGCGTGGTGGCACGCAAGCTGGCCGATGTGACCGACTGGCTGGCGGTGCTGCGGCGCCGGGCGCTGGATGCGGGGGCCTATCTGGCCTATCTGTCGGGCGGCCGCGGCGGCCGGGCGCTGGTGGCCGACATCACCCCCGCCTATGCCCTGCTGCCCGAGTCCCGGCTGCGCCAGATGGCCGCCATCGCGCCGGATGTGCGGGTGCTCTATCTGCTGCGCGACCCCGTCGCCCGGCTGTGGAGCCAGGTGCGCATGGATGCCGCGCGCGCGGCCGGCGGCCAGGGCGGGGCGGGGCCGGCCGAGGCGCTGATGGCGCGCGTGCTGGACGGGGCGGATCATCCCGGCATGGCGCGCAGCGACTATGCCGGCACGATCACCCGGCTGACGGCCGCCGTGGCGCCCGACCGGTTGATGCTGGCCTTTTACGAAACGCTGACCACGCTGCCTGGCATCGACCGGATCAGCCGCTTTTTGGGCATCGGCCGCGGCACGCCGGATTTCGCGCGCCGCGTGCATGAGGGGCCCGCGCATCCGCTGCCCCCCGCGCTGGCGCGCCGCGCCCGCGCCGTGCTGCGGCCGCAATACGACTTCGTGGCGCGCCTGATGCCGGATCTGCCGGCAGCCTGGCGGGCGAACATGGGTGAGGTGACGCCATGATGGACGGCAAGTTCGACGACGCGCTGACGGGCGAACAGAAGATCCGCAACTTCAACATCAACTTCGGCCCGCAACACCCGGCGGCGCATGGCGTGCTGCGTCTGGTGCTGGAACTGGACGGCGAGATCGTCGAACGCTGCGACCCGCATATCGGCCTGCTGCACCGCGGGACCGAAAAGCTGATGGAAAGCCGCACCTATCTGCAGAACCTGCCCTATTTCGACCGGCTGGACTATGTGGCGCCGATGAACCAGGAACATGCCTGGTGCCTGGCGATCGAACGGCTGACCGGCGTGCAGGTGCCGCGGCGCGCCAGCCTGATCCGGGTGCTGTATTCCGAGATCGGCCGCATCCTGAACCATCTGCTGAACGTGACCACCCAGGCGATGGACGTGGGCGCGCTGACCCCGCCGCTGTGGGGGTTCGAGGAACGCGAAAAGCTGATGGTCTTCTATGAACGGGCCTGCGGGGCGCGGCTGCATGCGGCCTATTTCCGGCCGGGCGGCGTGCATCAGGACCTGCCGCCGCAGCTGATCGACGATATCGAGGCCTGGGCCGACGCCTTCCCCGCCGTGCTGGACGACATCGACGGCCTGCTGACCGAAAACCGCATCTTCAAGCAGCGCAACGCCGACATCGGGATCGTGTCGACCGAAGAGATCGAGGCCTGGGGCTATTCGGGCGTCATGGTGCGCGGCTCGGGCCTGGCCTGGGACCTGCGGCGCGCGCAACCCTATGAATGCTATGATGAATTCGACTTCAAGATCCCGGTGGGCAAGAACGGCGACTGCTATGACCGCTATCTGTGCCGCATGGCCGAGATGCGCGAGTCGACCAGCATCATCCGCCAGGCCTGCGCCAAGCTGCGCGAACCCGCCGCCCGCACCGACGTGCTGGCCCGCGGCAAGCTGACCCCGCCGAAACGGGCCGAGATGAAGACCTCGATGGAGGCGCTGATCCATCACTTCAAGCTCTATACCGAGGGTTTCCACGTCCCCGCGGGCGAGGTCTATGCCGCGGTCGAGGCGCCCAAGGGCGAGTTCGGCGTCTATCTGGTGGCCGACGGCACCAACCGGCCTTGGCGCGCCAAGATCCGCGCCCCGGGCTATCTGCACCTGCAATCCATGGACCACATCTGCAAGGGCCACCAGCTGGCCGACGTGTCGGCGATCATCGGCACGATGGATGTGGTGTTCGGGGAGATCGACCGCTGATGCTGCGCCGCCTGCACAAGGACCAGCCCGCCACCTTTGCCTTCACCCCCGCCAACCTGGCCTGGGCGCAGGCGCAGATCACCAAATACCCGCCCGGCCGGCAGGCCAGCGCGGTGATCCCGCTGCTCTGGCGCGCCCAGGAACAGGAAGGCTGGCTGACCCGGCCCGCCATCGAACGTGTCGCCGACATGCTGGGCATGCCCTATATCCGCGCGCTTGAGGTGGCGACCTTCTACTTCATGTTCCAGCTGCAGCCCGTGGGCAGCGTCGCGCATGTGCAGATCTGCGGCACGACCAGCTGCATGATCTGCGGGGCCGAGGAGCTGATCGCCGTCTGCAAGGAGCTGATCGCGCCCACGCCGCACACGCTCAGCCCCGATGGCCGCTTCAGCTGGGAAGAGGTCGAATGCATGGGCGCCTGCGCCAATGCGCCCATGGCCCAGATCGGCAAGGATTATTACGAGGATCTGACCGCCGCGAAGCTGCGCGACCTGATCGCGCGCTTTGCCGCGGGGCAGGTGCCGGTGCCGGGATCGCAGAACGGCCGCTATGCGGCCGAGCCGCTGTCGGGCCTGACCAGCCTGACCGACATGGACAGCAGCCGACGGCAATACAACGCCACGGTGCAGATGGCCGTCGACGTGGGCGACACCGTGCGCCGCATCGACGGGACCGAGGTGGCGCTGCGCACCCCCTGGCTGGACGCCGAACCCGCCGCGGCGGACCAGGCGGCCGAACCCGCCGCCGACCACGGCCCGCGGGCCCGCCCCCAGGGCCTGAACTCCCCGCGCGGCGGCCAGCCCGACGATCTGCAGAAGATCGAGGGCATCGGCCCCGCGCTGGAACGGCTGTGCAACGATCTGGGCATCTTCCACTTTGACCAGATCGCGGCCTGGGGCCCGGAACAGGTCGCCTGGATGGACGGCAACCTCAAAGGTTTCCGCGGCCGCGTCAGCCGCGACCGCTGGGTGAACCAGGCGCGCATCATCGTCACGCAGGGCATGGACGAATTCCTGCGCCGTGCGAAGACCAACGACTACTGAGGCGCAGATGACCCGCACACCCCCCGACCCCGACGCCCGCCACCTGGCCCTGCAGGCCCGGCTTGCTGCCATCGTCATGGCGCTGGCCATGGTGCTGTGGATGGGGGCGCAATGGCTGGGCGGACGGCTGGGCTGGGATGTCCGCTACGTCTTTCTGTTCGATCTGGCGGCGATCGCCGCCTTTGTCTGGGCCATGGCGGTGACCTGGCGCATCTGGCAGCGGCAGAGGGGCCGCCGCGGGAACCCATGAGGAACACGACATGCTGAAGGATCAGGACCGGATCTTCACCAATCTTTACGGCATGCACGACCGCAGCCTGGCCGGCGCGCGCGCGCGCGGCCACTGGGACGGCACCGCCGGCATCCTGGCGCAGGGCCGCGACTGGATCATCGACCAGGTCAAGAAGTCGGGCCTGCGCGGCCGCGGCGGGGCGGGCTTTCCCACCGGGCTGAAGTGGTCCTTCATGCCCAAGGCCTCGGACGGGCGGCCCAGCTATCTGGTGGTGAACGCCGACGAATCCGAACCCGGCACCTGCAAGGACCGGGAGATCATGCGCCACGATCCGCATACGCTGATCGAGGGCTGCCTGATCGCCAGCTTCGCCATGGGGGCGCATGCCTGCTATATCTACATCCGCGGCGAATACATCCGCGAGCGCGAGGTGCTGCAGGCCGCCATCGACGAGGCCTATGACGCCGGCCTGATCGGCCGCAATGCCTGCGGGTCGGGCTATGCCTTCGACCTGTATCTGCATCACGGCGCGGGCGCCTATATCTGCGGCGAGGAAACCGCGCTGCTGGAAAGCCTGGAAGGCAAGAAGGGCATGCCGCGGATGAAGCCGCCGTTCCCGGCGGGCTCGGGCCTTTACGGCTGTCCGACCACGGTGAACAACGTCGAATCCATCGCCGTCGTGCCCACCATCCTGCGCCGCGGGGCGGACTGGTTCGCGGGCTTCGGCCGGCCCAACAATGCGGGCACCAAGCTGTTCGGCATCTCGGGCCATGTCGCCAATCCCTGCGTGGTCGAAGAGGCCATGTCGATCCCGCTGCGCGAGCTGCTGGACCGGCACTGCGGCGGCGTCCGCGGCGGGTGGAAGAACCTGAAGGCCGTGATCCCCGGCGGGTCGTCGGTGCCGCTGCTGACGGCGGCGCAATGCGACGACGCGATCATGGATTTCGACTGGCTGCGCGAACAGCGGTCGGGCCTGGGCACCGCGGCGGTGATCGTGATGGATCAGTCGACCGACGTGATCAAGGCGATCTGGCGGCTGTCGAAATTCTACAAGCACGAAAGCTGCGGCCAGTGCACCCCCTGCCGCGAGGGCACGGGCTGGATGATGCGCGTGATGGACCGCCTGGTGCGCGGCGAGGCCGAGATCGAGGAAATCGACATGCTGCTGTCGGTGACCAAGCAGGTCGAGGGCCACACGATCTGCGCCCTGGGCGATGCGGCGGCCTGGCCGATCCAGGGCCTGATCCGCGCCTTCCGCGACGAGATCGAGGATCGCATCAAGGCCCGCAAGACGGGCCGCGTGACCGCCGTGGCGGCCGAGTGATGGCGATGGCGCGCGCCCTGGCCCTGGTGGCGGGAACGGCGGGTCTGGCGGGATGTGCCGCGCAGGCCACCGGCCCCGTGGCGCCCGCGGGCTATGGCGCGGTCGTGCTGCCGGGCGGGGCGCTGCAGGTGACGCGCGCCGCCACGCCCTTTGCCGGGTGGGAGGGGGCCGAGGCCCGCCGCGCCGCCGATGCCGCCTGCGGGGGCCGCGTCGCGGCCTCGATCTACGACCGGTTCAGCGACGGCGCCTGGATCTTCGTGGGGGGCTGCGCATGACCCGGGTGGCACTGCTGAGCCTGACGATGGCGGCCGTGCTGGCGGGCTGCGGCCCGTCGACCCCGCCGGTGCTGTTCGACGGCAAGATCTATCCCGCCCGGGTGGATGCCCCGCGCGCCGACCGGCGCGACATGACGATCACGCTGCGCGACGCCGATCAGGGCCTGGCCGGCGCGCTGCAGGCGGGCCGTTATGCCGCCACGGTGCATTGCGTGCAGTTCTTCGGCAATTCGGCGGTCGAATGGACCGTGGGCCCGCAGTCCCCGGCCGAAGATCTGCGCCTGACCGAGGACGGCGCGCTGATCCTGCGCGGGCGGTGCATCGGGCGATGACGGGGCGGCGGGCGATGACGGGGCGGGCAGGTGCCCCCCCAGGGCAGGACAACCGCGCCGGTGGCGCGGCGAAACGGGAACGGGCACGGCAGGGGCAGACCCTGACCCAGGTGCGCAAGGCAGCGGAGTAGGCGATGACCAACCTGAAGAAGATCAACATCGACGGTCTGGTGGTCGAGGTCGACGGGGCGATGACGATCCTGCAGGCCGCCGAGGTCGCGGGGATCGAGATCCCCCGCTTCTGCTATCACGAACGGCTGTCGATAGCGGGCAACTGCCGGATGTGCCTGGTCGAGGTGGTGGGCGGCCCGCCCAAGCCCGCAGCCAGCTGCGCCATGCAGGTGCGCGACCTGCGCCCCGGCCCGAATGGCGAGCCGCCCGTCGTCAAGACCAACAGCCCGATGGTGAAGAAGGCCCGCGAAGGGGTGATGGAATTCCTGCTGATCAACCATCCGCTGGATTGCCCGATCTGCGACCAGGGCGGGGAATGCGACCTGCAGGACCAGGCCATGGCCTTTGGCGTGGACTTCAGCCGCTATCGCGAACCCAAGCGCGCCAGCGAGGATCTGGACCTTGGCCCGCTGGTGGCCACCAGGATGACCCGCTGCATCAGCTGCACCCGCTGCGTGCGCTTTACCACCGAGGTGGCGGGCATCACCCAGATGGGCCAGACCGGCCGCGGCGAGGATGCCGAGATCACCAGCTACCTGAACCAGACGCTGGCCAGCAACCTGCAGGGCAACATCATCGACCTGTGCCCGGTGGGGGCGCTGACGTCGAAACCCTATGCCTTTACCGCCCGGCCGTGGGAACTGACCAAGACCGAGACGATCGACGTCATGGACGCGCTGGGATCGAACATCCGCGTCGACACCAAGGGGCGCGAGGTCATGCGCATCCTGCCGCGCAACCATGACGGCGTGAACGAGGAATGGATTTCCGACAAGACCCGCTTTGTCTGGGACGGGCTGCGCCGGCAGCGGCTGGACCGGCCCTATGTGCGAGTGGACGGCAAGCTGCGCCCGGCGACCTGGCCGCAGGCGCTGGCCGCGGTGGCGGCGGGCTTGCGCGGGCGCAAGCTGGCGGGGCTGGTGGGCGATCTGGTCCCGGTCGAGGCCGCCTTCAGCCTGAAACGCCTGGTCGAGGCGCTGGGCGGCAAGGTCGACTGTCGCACCGACGGGGCCAAGCTGCCCGCGGGCAACCGGTCGGCCTATGTCGGCACCGCCCGGATCGAGGACATCGACCAGGCCCGCCACATCGTCCTGGTGGGCACCAACCCGCGGGACGAGGCGCCGGTGCTGAACGCCCGCATCCGCAAGGCCTGGGCGCTGGGCGCTCAGGTCCAGCTGATCGGCCTGCCGGTCGATCTGACCTATGACTATGCCCATCTGGGCGCCGACCGGGCGGCGCTGGTCGCCGCGGCGGCCGCGGCCCAGCCCGTCGACCGGGCGCTGGTGATCCTGGGCCAGGGCGCCCTGACCGAGGCCGATGGCGAGGCCGTGCTGAGCCAGACCATGAAACTGGCCGAGGCGATGGGCGCGGGCCTTCTGGTGCTGCACACCGCCGCCGCCCGCGTGGGCGCGATGGATGTGGGCGCAGTGACCGAGGGCGGCGTGACCGCCGCGATGGACGGCGCGCAGGCGGTCTGGAACCTGGGCGCGGACGAGGTCGAGATCGCCCCGGGTCCCTTCGTGGTCTATCAGGGCAGCCATGGCGACCGCGGCGCGCACCGCGCCGACGTGATCCTGCCCGCCGCCGCCTGGACCGAGGAGGCCGGCCTGTTCGTCAATACAGAAGGCCGGCCGCAGCTGGCGCTGCGCGCGGGCTTCCCCCCGGGCGAGGCCAAGGAGAACTGGGCGATCCTGCGCGCGGCCTCGGCCGAGCTGGGGGCCACGCTGCCCTGGGACAGCCTGGCCCAGCTGCGCCAGGCGCTGGTGGCCGCGCATCCGCATCTGGGCCGCATCGACACGGTGCCCGAAAACGCCTGGGACCGCATCGCGCTGCGCGACCTGGCGCAGGCCACGTTCCGCCCGGCGATCCGCGACTTCTACCTGACCAACCCGGTGGCGCGGGCCTCGGCGCTGATGGCGGATCTGTCGCGCCGCGCGGCCGAGCGGGCGGCCCCGCCGCTGGCGGCGGAATAGGCGATGGTGCGCGCGCTGCCCCTGACGCTGCTGCTGACAGCGGCCTGCGCCCCGGCCGAGGCGCCGGGCCGCGGTGCCTATGCGCCGGTCTACGGGGGCATCCAGACCATCCTGCTGGATGGCGATCTGGTGAACTTCCGCGTGCAGATGGAAGGCGCGCGCAACAAGGAAGACGTCGCGGTCTACGCCCGTTGCGCCGCGGCGCAATATGCGCTGATCCGCGGCTTCGGCTTTGCCCGGCACGTTCGCACGAACGTCGCGCGGGCGGGTGATATCTGGCGGGGGGATGCGGTCTATGTCATCTCGGCCGCGCTGCCCGAGGGGCTGAAGACGATCGACGCCGAGGTGGCGGTGCGCGATTGCGGCGAACTGGGCATACCGACGATCTGACAGGGGACGGTGACAGGCATGACAGAGTTTCTGAACACGGGCGCCGGGATCGCGCTGGTCATCGCGGCGCAAAGCCTGCTGGTCGTGGGCTTCGTGATGATCAGCCTGCTGTTCCTGGTCTATGGCGACCGCAAGATCTGGGCCGCGGTCCAGATGCGCCGGGGGCCGAACGTGGTGGGCGCCTTTGGCCTGCTGCAGTCGGTGGCCGATGCGCTGAAATACGTCGTCAAGGAAATCGTCGTGCCCGCCGGGGCCGACCGGCCGGTGTTCCTCCTGGCGCCGATGCTGTCCTTTGTCCTGGCGATCCTGGCCTGGGCCGTGGTGCCGTTTTCCGAAGGCTGGGTGCTGGCCGACATCAACGTGGCGATCCTGTTCGTCTTTGCCGTCTCCTCGCTGGAGGTCTACGGCGTGATCATGGGCGGCTGGGCGTCGAACTCGAAATATCCGTTCCTGGGCAGCCTGCGGTCGGCCGCGCAGATGATCAGCTATGAGGTCTCGCTGGGCCTGATCATCATCGGCATCATCATCTCGACCGGCAGCATGAACCTGTCGGCGATCGTGGCGGCGCAGGACGGTGCCTGGGGCCTGTTCAGCTGGTACTGGCTGCCGCATCTGCCGATGGTGGTGCTGTTCTTCGTCAGCGCGCTGGCCGAAACCAACCGCCCGCCCTTCGACCTGCCCGAGGCGGAATCGGAACTGGTCGCGGGCTTCATGGTCGAATATTCCTCGACCCCCTATCTGCTGTTCATGGCGGGCGAATACATCGCCATCTTCCTGATGTGCGCGCTGATGAGCCTGTTGTTCTTCGGCGGCTGGCTGTCGCCCATCCCCGGACTGCCCGACGGTGCGCTGTGGATGGTGGGCAAGATGGCGTTCTTCTTCTTCCTCTTCGCCATGGTGAAGGCCATCGTGCCGCGCTACCGCTATGACCAGCTGATGCGGATCGGCTGGAAGGTGTTCCTGCCGATGTCGCTGGGCTGGGTGGTGCTGGTGGCGTTCCTGGCGAAATTCGAAGTTCTGGGCGGCGCCTGGGCGCGCTGGGCCACGGGGGGATGAGGATGGCAGAGAGTGGAGACAGCCTTGTGCTTGAGCAACTTCGTCTCATTCGCGCCGATCTCGGCGAATTGCGCAGCGAGCTCGCGGCCTTCAAGGACGAGACACACAGCGACTTCGTCGCCCAGAAGACGATGCTGTTCGGTCTGGCCAGCGTGATTGGCCAGATCGGAGAGCGTGTGGGACACCTGGAACGGAAGATCGGAGCCTGAACATGACCCAGATCGACTGGACCCGCGCGACGCGCTACTTCCTGCTGACCGACTTCCTCAAGGGCTTTGCCCTGGGCATGAAGTATTTCTTCGCGCCCAAGGCCACGCTGAACTATCCGCACGAAAAGGGGCCGCTGTCGCCCCGCTTCCGCGGCGAACATGCGCTGCGCCGCTATCCCAACGGCGAGGAACGCTGCATCGCCTGCAAGCTGTGCGAGGCGGTCTGCCCCGCCCAGGCCATCACCATCGACGCCGAACCGCGTGACGACGGCAGCCGCCGCACCACGCGCTATGACATCGACATGACGAAATGCATCTACTGCGGCTTCTGCCAGGAGGCCTGCCCCGTCGATGCCATCGTCGAGGGGCCGAATTTCGAATTCTCGACCGAGACGCGGGAAGAGCTGTTCTACACCAAGGAACGACTGCTCGAGAACGGCGCCCGCTGGGAGGCCGAGATCGCCCGCAACCTGGAACTCGACGCGCCCTATCGCTGAACCGGGGAAGGGGAACCGATGAACGACGCCTATGCCAGGCTGGTCCAGCAGATGCTCGAAAGCGGGCAGGAAATGCTGCGCGCCTTCAATCCCGCGCTGGAACAGATGCAGGTCAAGGGCTTCGACAAGATGTTCCCGACCCTGTCCAAGGACATGATGGAGGCCTGGTTCGGCCGCACCTTCAACCGCGAGGGGCTGGACGCCAAGACCCGCCTGCTGGTCACCATCGCCGCGCTGACGGTGCTGGGCGCCCAGGCCGAACCGCAGATGAAGCTGACGATCCGCCACGCGATCGAGGCCGGGGCCAGCCAGCGCGAGATCGCCGAAGTGATCTGGCAGATGAGCATGTTCGGCGGCCTGCCTGCGATGCAGAAGGCGCTGGAAATCGCCCAGGCCGTGTTTGCCGAGACCGAGGAGAAAAGCGAATGACCATCGCCGACCTTGCCTTCTATGCCTTTGCGCTGGTCGTGGTGGCCGCGGGGCTGATGGTGACGATCAGCCGCAACCCGGTGCATTCGGTGCTGTGGCTGATCCTGGCGTTCATCTCGTCGGCGGGGCTGTTCGTCCTGCTGGGGGCCGAATTAGTGGCGATGCTGCTGGTCATCGTCTATGTCGGCGCGGTGGCGGTGCTGTTCCTGTTCGTGGTGATGATGCTGGATGTGGATTTCGCCGAGCTGAAGGGCGAGATGGCGAAATATCTGCCCATGGCGCTGCTGATCGGGGTCATCCTGCTGATGCAGTTCGGGCTGGCGCTGGGGGCCTGGGTCCAGGCCGAGGGCGCGCCCGGACTGCGTCGCGCCGTGGCCCCCGATCCGGCGCAGGTGGAAAACACCCGCGCGCTGGGGCTGCTGATCTACGACACCTACGTCTACCTGTTCCAGGCGGCGGGGCTGATCTTGCTGGTGGCGATGATCGGCGCCATCGTGCTGACGCTGCGCCACCGCAAGGATGTCAAGCGTCAGAACGTGCTGGCGCAGATGTGGCGCGACCCGGCCAAGGCGATGGAGCTGCGCGACGTCAAGCCGGGGCAGGGGTTGTGATGCGGGCTGCGGTGCTGCCGCCGGCGCTGGCGCTGGCGGGCTGCCTGGACGCTGGGGGCGACCCCGAGGTGACAGGCGGCATCATCCACGGCGACTATGATCCCGTCATCACGGTGCTGAATGCGGCCGGCCCGATCGTGGAGGAGATCGCCATCGACCGCTTCCCCGACGGCGACGTGCTGGTCTACGACCAGTGGTTCCTGGCCGACTGCGCCCGGAGCGAGACGCTGGTCGTCATGGACGGCGTGATCCCGGCCGAGGACGGGGCGGGCGGATTTGCCCTGCACCCCGCCGTCGCGGCGGAACGGGCGCGGGTCGTGGCGGGCGGGCGCAGCCTGGATCAGGTGCGCACCGCGCTGACCGCCGCGGGGCTTGAGGCCGAGATCGACATCGGCGGCGAGGATTCGCCCGTCGTGCGACGCAACTGCGGCCCCGGCGCGGGCTGAACGCGGATCCGGGCCACGGCCCGGGCCGGAAACAGAACAACGGGCACCGACCCGGAGGGACGACGATGGTGGGACTGGAACATTACCTGACGGTGGCGGCGGCGCTGTTCGTCATCGGCATTTTCGGCATCTTCCTGAACCGGAAGAACGTGATCGTCATCCTGATGTCGATCGAACTCGTGCTGCTGGCGGTCAACATCAACCTGGTCGCCTTCTCGGCCCATCTGGGCGATCTGGTGGGCCAGGTGTTCACGATGTTCGTGCTGACCGTCGCCGCGGCCGAGGCGGCGATCGGTCTGGCGATCCTTGTCTGCTTCTTCCGCAACCGCGGCACCATCGACGTCGAAGACGTCAACGTGATGAAGGGCTGAACCCATGGCGTCGATCATCCTCTTTGCGCCCCTGGTGGGCGCCCTGATCTGCGGGTTCGGCTGGCGCTTCATCGGCGAATTCGCAGGCCAGGTCATCACCACCGCGCTGGTCTTTCTGGCGGCGGCGCTGTCCTGGGTCATCTTCCTGACGCTGGATGGCGAGACCACGCAGATCGTGCTGATGCGCTGGATCGACAGCGGCACGCTGGGGGCGGAATGGGCGATCCGGCTGGACCGGATGACGGCGATCATGCTGGTCGTGGTCAACTCGGTCTCGGCGCTCGTGCACCTGTATTCCTTCGGCTACATGGCGCATGACGACAACTGGACGCATCACGAACACTACAAGGCGCGCTTCTTCGCGTATCTCTCGTTCTTCACCTTCTCGATGCTGATGCTGGTGACGTCGGACAACCTGGTCCAGATGTTCTTCGGCTGGGAAGGGGTGGGCGTCGCATCCTATCTGCTGATCGGGTTCTACTACCGCAAGGCCAGCGCCAATTCCGCGGCGATGAAGGCCTTCATCGTCAACCGGGTGGGCGACTTCGGCTTTGCGCTGGGGATCTTTGCGCTCTACTTCCTGGTCGACAGCGTGCGCTTCGACGACATCTTTGCCGCCGGTCCCGGGCTGGCCGAGATGACCGTCAGCTTCCTGTGGACCGACTGGAACGCGGCCAATCTGGTGGGTGTGCTGTTGTTCATCGGGGCGATGGGCAAGTCGGCGCAGTTGATCCTGCACACCTGGCTGCCCGACGCGATGGAGGGGCCGACGCCCGTGTCCGCGCTGATCCATGCCGCGACCATGGTGACGGCGGGGGTGTTCCTGGTCTGTCGCATGTCGCCCATCTACGAATATGCGCCGCAGGCCACGGCCTTCATCACGGTGCTGGGGGCCACGACCGCCTTCTTTGCCGCGACCGTGGGGCTGGTGCAGAACGACATCAAGCGCGTGATCGCCTATTCGACCTGTTCGCAGCTGGGCTACATGTTCGTGGCGGCGGGCGTGGGCGTCTATTCGGTGGCCATGTTCCACCTGTTCACCCATGCCTTCTTCAAGGCGATGCTGTTCCTGGGCGCGGGGTCGGTGATCCATGCCACGCATCACGAACAGGACATGCGCAACTATGGCGGCCTGCGCCACAAGATCCCGCTGACCTTCTGGGCGATGATGATCGGCACGCTGGCCATCACCGGCGTGGGCATTCCGCTGACGCATTTCGGCTTTGCCGGCTTCCTGTCCAAGGATGCGGTGATCGAGAGCGCCTATGTCGGCAGCCAGTATGCCTTCTGGCTGCTGGTGGTGGCGGCGGGGATGACCAGCTTCTACAGCTGGCGGCTGATGTTCCTGACCTTCTTCGGCGAAAGCCGCGCGCAGGGGCATGGCCACGGCCACGGCCATGACGACCGCGCGCATGAGCCGCACGAAAGCCCGCGCGTGATGCTGATCCCGCTGGGCGTGCTGGCGCTGGGGGCGGTGTTCTCGGGGATGATCTGGTACAACGTCTTCTTCGGCAAGGAAGAGGCCGTGCGCGCCTGGTTCGGGATGGAGGCTGCGGCCCATGCCGAGGCGGGCCATGCCGAAACCGTCGCCGCGCCCGCCGCGGCCGAGGGCCACGGCGCCGCCGACACCCACGCGACAGACACCCATGCCGCCGCCGGCACCCACGCGGCCGAGGGCAGCCATGCCGCGCCGGCCGGGCCGCCCAGGGGCGCGATCCACATGGGCCCGGACAACCATGTGCTGCACGACGCCCATTACTTGCCGACCTGGGTCAGGCTCAGCCCCTTTGTCGCCATGCTGATCGGGCTGGCGCTGGCCTTCCAGTTCTACATCCGCCGCCCCGACTGGCCGGCGAAACTGGCCGAAAGCCAGCGCCCGCTGTATCTGTTCCTGCTGAACAAGTGGTATTTCGACGAAATCTACGACGTGATCTTCGTCCGGCCCGCGAAATGGCTGGGCGGCTTCCTGTGGAAGCGCGGCGACGGCGGCGTGATCGACGGCGGCATCAACGGCCTGGCCATGGGGGTCGTGCCGTTCCTGACCCGGCTCGCGGCGCGGGCGCAGTCGGGCTATCTGTTCCACTATGCCTTTGCCATGGTGCTGGGGATCGCGATCCTCATCACCTGGATGACCCTGACGGGGGGCGCGGAGTAATCATGAACAACCTGCTCTCCATCATCACCTTCCTGCCGCTGGTGGCGGCGGCGATCCTGGCGCTGTTCCTGCGGGGCGAGGATCGCGCGGCCCAGGCCAATGCGAAATGGCTGGCGCTGCTGGCCACGACGGCCACGTTCCTGCTGTCGCTGTTCGTGCTGGCGGAATTCGACCCGGCCGATACCGGGTTCCAGCTGGTCGAGGATTACGAATGGATCCTGGGCCTGCACTACCGGATGGGCGTCGACGGCATCAGCGTGCTGTTCGTGATGCTGACCACCTTCCTGATGCCGCTGACCATCGCCGCCTGCTGGCAGGTGGACACCCGCGTCAAGGAATACATGATCGCCTTCCTGGTGCTGGAAACCCTGATGCTGGGGGTGTTCTGCGCGCTCGACCTGGTGCTGTTCTACCTGTTCTTCGAGGCCGGGCTGATCCCGATGTTCCTGATCATCGGCATCTGGGGCGGCAAGGACCGGATCTACGCGGCGTTCAAGTTCTTCCTTTATACGTTCCTGGGTTCGGTGCTGATGCTGGTGGCGATGATCGCCATGTATTTCGATGCCGGCACCACCGACATCGCGGCGCTGATGAACCACAACTTCGGGACCGAGACGCTGTCGGTCGCCGGCATCCAGATCGTGGGCGGGCTGCAGACGCTGCTGTTCCTGGCCTTCTTTGTCAGCTTTGCGGTCAAGATGCCGATGTGGCCGGTGCATACCTGGCTGCCCGATGCCCACGTCCAGGCACCCACGGCCGGGTCGGTCGTGCTGGCCGCGATCCTGCTGAAGATGGGGGGCTATGGCTTCCTGCGATTCAGCCTGCCGATGTTCCCGGTGGCGTCCGACCTGCTGTCGGGGCTGGTGTTCTGGATGTCGGCCATCGCCATCGTCTATACCAGCCTGGTCGCGCTGGCGCAGTCGGACATGAAGAAGCTGATCGCCTATTCGTCGGTGGCGCACATGGGCTATGTGACCATGGGCATCTTTGCGGCCAACCAGCAGGGCATCGACGGCGCGATCTTCCAGATGCTGAGCCACGGCTTCATCTCGGGTGCGCTGTTCCTCTGCGTGGGGGTGATCTACGACCGGATGCACACGCGCGAGATCGCGGCCTATGGCGGCCTCGTCAACCGGATGCCGGCCTATGCGCTGGTGTTCATGTTCTTCACCATGGCCAACGTGGGCCTGCCGGGCACCAGCGGCTTTGTCGGCGAATTCCTGACGCTGGCGGGCATCTTCCAGGTCAACACCTGGGTCGCCGCGGTGGCCACGACCGGGGTGATCCTGTCGGCGGCCTATGCGCTGTGGCTGTATCGCCGGGTGGTCTTCGGGCCGCTTCTGAAAGAGGCGCTGAAGACCATCGCCGACATGGACCGCCGCGAACGCGCGATCTTTGCGCCGCTGGTCGCCATGACGCTGATCCTGGGGGTCTCTCCCAGCCTGGTGACCGACATCGTGGGTCCCACGGTTGCGGCCCTTGTCACCGACTATCACGCCGCGCTGCCCGACCCGTCGGGCGTGCAGCTTGCCCAGCACTGAGGCGATGCCATGACCCCTGCCGATCTGAACACCCTCCTGCCCGAGATCGTGCTGGCGCTCTTTGCCATGTCGGCGCTGATCTTCGGCGTCTACACGGGCAAGGATGCGGTGGCGCGCAGCCTGGTCTGGGCCACGGTCGCGGTCTTTGTCCTGCTGGCGCTGTGGATCGCCACCACCGGCACCGGCGCGCGGCAGGCCTTTGGCGGCCTGTTCCAGGACGACCCCTTTGCCCGCTTTGCCAAGGTCACGATCCTGCTGTCGGCCGCCGCCGTGCTGGCGATGAGCCAGGACTACATGGCCCGCCGCGACCTGCTGCGGTTCGAATATCCCGTGCTGATCACGCTTTCGGTCGTCGGCATGATGATGATGGTCAGCGCGGGCGATCTGATGGCGCTGTACATGGGGCTGGAGCTGCAGTCGCTGGCGCTTTACGTCATGGCGGCCTTGCGGCGGGGCAGCGTCAAGTCGACCGAGGCGGGGCTGAAGTATTTCGTGCTGGGCGCGCTGTCCTCGGGGCTGCTGCTTTACGGCGCCTCGCTGACCTATGGCTTTGCGGGCACCACGCTGTTTTCCGGCATCCTGTCGCAGCTGGGCGAGGGCGTGCCGCTGGGCCTGCTGTTCGGGCTGGTGTTCATGCTGGCGGGGCTGGCGTTCAAGGTGTCGGCCGCGCCGTTCCACATGTGGACGCCCGATGTCTATGAGGGCAGCCCGACCCCGGTGACCGCCTTTTTCGCCACCGCGCCCAAGGTGGCGGCCATGGCGCTGCTGGCGCGGCTGGCGCATGACGCCTTTGGCGCCATCCCGGGCGACTGGGGCCAGGTGGTGGCGGCGCTGGCGGTGGCCAGCATGGCGCTGGGGGCGATTGCCGCCATCGGCCAGCGCGACATCAAGCGGCTGATGGCCTATTCCTCGATCGCGCACATGGGCTATGCGCTGATGGGGCTGGCCGCGGGCACGGCCCAGGGCGTGCAGGCGATGCTGGTCTACATGGCGATCTATGTCACCATGAACGTGGGCACCTTTGCCTTCATCCTGTCGATGACGCGCGACGGCCGGCCCGTCACCACGATCGACGCGCTGAACCAGTATGCCCGGCGCGAGCCGCTGCGCGCGCTGGCCATGCTGGTCCTGCTGTTCAGCCTGGCGGGCGTGCCGCCGATGGTGGGCTTCTTCGGCAAGTTCACGGTGCTGAAGGCCGCGGTAGATGGCGGGCTGGTCTGGCTGGCGGTGGCGGGCGCGGTGGCCAGCGTCGTCGGCGCCTTCTACTACCTGCGGATCGTCTACTTCATGTATTTCGGCAAGGAGGCGTCCGCGCTCGACCGCGAGATGTCGCCGGTGCAATGGGTGATGCTGATGGGGTCGGCCGCGATCATGGTGCTGGGGGTGGTGAACCTGTTCGGGATCGAGCCTGCGGCCGCCTTGGCGGCGGAAACGCTTGTCCGCTGAGCCCTGGCCCGAGGGGGTGGGGCGCATCGTCCTGCCCACAGTGGACAGCACCAATGCCCATGCGCTGCGTCTGGGCGCGGCGCTGGCGCCCCCCTGCTGGGTTCTGGCACTCGAACAGACCGGCGGGCGCGGCCGCCGCGGGCGCCCCTGGGTCAGCCCGCGCGGCAATTTCCACGCCACCCTGGCGATGCAGCCGGACGGGCCGCCCGATCAGGCGGCCCTGCGCAGCTTTGTCGCGGCGCTGGCGCTGCGCGATGCGCTGGCGGCGGTGACCGGCCTGCCCGGGGCGCTGGCGCTGAAATGGCCCAATGACGTGCTGCTGAACGGGGCCAAGCTGGCCGGAATCCTGCTGGAAAGCACCGGCGCGGGCCGGGGCGTGGCGCTGCTGGCCGTGGGGGTGGGGGTGAACCTGATCGCCGCGCCCGACCCGGCCCAGCTGGAACCCGGCGCCGTGCCGCCCGTCAGCCTGCTGGCCGAAACCGGCCTCCGCCTGACGCCCGAGGCGCTGCTGGCGCATCTGGCCCCCGCCTTCGCCCGGTGGGAGGCGCTGTTCCAGGCCCGGGGCTTTGCCCCCCTGCGCGCGGCCTGGCTGGACCACGCCGCCCGGCTGGGCCAGCCCATCCGCGCCCGCGCCGGCACGGCCGAACGCACGGGGATCTTCGAGACCATCGACACGACCGGCGCGCTGATCCTGTCCACGCCCCAGGGGCGGCAGGCGATCCCCGCGGCCGAGATCTTTTTCTGACACGGGGGGCGGGATGCTTCTGGCCATCGACTGCGGCAACACCAACACGGTCTTTTCGCTGTGGGACGGACAGGCGTTCCGCGCCACCTGGCGCATCGCCACCGACCACCGCCGCACCGCCGACGAATATTTCGTCTGGCTGAACACGCTGATGCAGCTGACGCGGGTCGAGGCCACGGTGACCGAGGCGATCATCTCATCGACCGTGCCGCGAGTGGTGTTCAACCTGCGCGTGCTCTGCAACCGTTATTTCGACTGCCGCCCGCTGGTGGTGGGCAAGCCCGGCTGCGAACTGCCGGTGCAGCCGCGGGTGGATCAGGGCACCACGGTCGGCCCCGACCGGCTGGTGAACACCGCGGCGGGGTTCGACCGGCATGGCGGCGACCTGATCTTGGTCGACTTCGGCACCGCGACCACCTTCGACGTGGTCGACACCGACGGCGCCTATATCGGCGGGGTGATCGCGCCGGGCGTGAACCTCAGCCTGGAAGCGCTGCACATGGCGGCGGCGGCGCTGCCGCATGTGGACATCACGCGCCCGCAATCGGTCATCGGCACGAATACGGTGGCCTGCATGCAGGCCGGCGTGTATTGGGGCTATATCGGCCTTGTCGAAGGCGTCGTGCGCCAGATCCGGGCCGAACGGGACCGCCCGATGAAGGTCATCGCGACCGGCGGCCTGGCCCCCCTGTTCGATCAGGGGACCGACATATTCCATTCGGTCGAGGACGACCTGACGATGCACGGTCTTGTCCTTCTGAACCGCTACAACAAGGAACTGGACCTGGGATGACCGCGAACCGTCTGATCTACCTGCCCCTCGGCGGTGCGGGCGAGGTGGGGATGAACTGCTATGTCTACGGCTACGGCCCCGAGGATCGCGAACGGCTGATCGTCGTCGATCTGGGCGTGACCTTTCCCGACATGGACACGACACCCGGCGTCGACCTGATCATGGCCGATACCACCTGGCTTGAGGAACGCCGCGACCGGATCGAGGCGATCTTCATCACCCATGCGCACGAAGATCACGTCGGCGCCCTGGGGCATCTGTGGTCGCGGCTCAAGGCGCCGGTCTATGCCCGCCGCTTCACCGCCACCATCGCCCGGCTGAAGATGGAGGAGGCCGGGCTTTCGACCCGGGCGCTGCACAGCGTGCTGCCCCGCCCCGAGGTGGTCGAGGCCGGCCCCTTCCGCGTCCAGTTCGTGCCGATCAGCCATTCGATCCCGGAATGTTCGTCGCTGATCATCGACACGCCGGCGGGCCGGCTGCTGCATTCGGGCGACTTCAAGCTGGATCCCTCGCCGCTGGTGGGCGAACCCTGGGACCCCGATGCCTTTGCCGCCCTGGCCGAGGAACGCCCGATCAAGGCGCTGGTCTGCGATTCCACCAATGTCTTTTCCCCGCATCCCGGCCGGTCCGAGGCGACGCTGCGCGCCCCCATCACCGAGCTGATCAAGGGCGCCCAGGGCATGGTGGTGGCGACGACCTTCGCCTCGAACATCGCGCGGCTGCAGACCCTGGCCGAGGCCGCGCGCGCCGCGGGCCGGTCGATCTGCCTGATGGGCCGCGCGATGAAGCGGATGGTGACGGCGGCGGTGGAATCGGGCGTGCTGACCGACTTTCCCGCCACGGTGCCCCCCGAACAGGCGGTGGACATCCCCCGCCAGAATCTGATGCTGCTGGTCACCGGCAGCCAGGGCGAACGCCGCGCGGCGACCGCCCAGCTGTCCCGCGGCAAGTATCTGGGGATGGAGCTGAAACCCCGCGACCTGTTCCTGTTCTCGTCCAGGACGATCCCGGGCAACGAACGCGACGTGCTGCGCGTGGTCAATGCGCTGTCGGAAATGGGCGTCGACGTGGTCGATGAAAGCGGCGGGCTCTACCATGTGTCGGGCCATGCCAACCGGCCCGACCTGCAGGCCTTCCATGCGCTGCTGTCGCCGCAGATGCTGATCCCGATGCACGGCGAACACCGCCACCTGCGCGAACATGTCAAGCTGGCCGAGGCCGCCGGCATCGCGGCCGAGATCGCGACCAACGGCATGATGCTGGACCTGACCGGCGACACGCCCGAAGTGGCCGAATACATCGAGGCCGGCCGGCGCTATCTGGACGGCAGCGTGCTGATCGGCGCCAGCGACGGCGTGGTGCGTGACCGCATCCGCCTGGCGCTGAACGGCCATGCGATGGTGACCGTGCTGATCGACGAGAATGACGAACTGCTGGGCGATGCCTGGGTCGAACTGGCGGGCCTGCCGCCGGTGGGCAAGGGCGGCAAGCCCCTGTCCGAGACGATGGAGGCCGAGCTGACAGACCTGCTGTCGCGGGCCAATCCGCGCCTGCTGGCCGATGACGGCAAGCTGGACGACACGATCAAGCGCGTCGTCCGCCAGGTTTCGGTCGAAGAGATCGGCAAGAAGCCCGAGGTGACCATCGTCATCAGCCGACTGGCGGCGGAGTGATCCGCCGCCCCGGCCGGTCGGCCGATCAGTCGGCGGCCGACTGATCCGCGGGCTGATCCTCGGCCGCGGCGGTTTCGGCCAGATCGGCCGACATGTCGATCTTCAGCCGGAAGCTGCGCAGCAGGAAGTCGGGCACATGGTCGCCCATGCCCACGACCGGCGGATCATCCCGGCGCCGGTCGTCGCGGCGGCGGTCCTCGCGCGGGCGATCCTCGCGCAGCCGGTCGGGCCGATCCTCGCGCCGCGGACGGTCGTCGCGGGCGGGGGCGGCTGCGGGGGCTGCAACCTCGGCCACGGCCACGGGCACAGACACCGGCGCCTCGGCCCGATCCCGCGCGGGACGGTCGCGGTTGCGGTCGCGGCCGCTGCGGCGGTCGCGGTCCTTGCCGCGGCGGTCGTCGCGGCCCGTCTCGCGCGGGCTGTCGCTGACCTCGAAGGCCGGCACCTCGCCCCGCGGGATCGGCATCTTCACCAGCGACTCGATGGCGGCCAGATACTTGTCATCCGACGGCGTCGCGATGGTAAAGGCCCGCCCCTTGCGCCCGGCGCGGCCGGTGCGGCCGATGCGATGGACGTAATCCTCGGGGTGGCTGGGCACGTCGAAGTTGAACACATGGCTGACCGAGGGGATGTCGAGCCCCCGCGCCGCCACGTCCGAGGCGACCAGCAGCGTCACCGACCCATCGCGGAACCCGTCCAGCGTGCGGGTGCGCACCGACTGGTCCAGGTCGCCGTGGATGGGCGCGGCGTTGAAGCCGTGCTGCTTCAGCGACTTGGCCACCACGTCCACATCCATCTTGCGGTTGCAGAAGATGATGGCATTGGTGCAGCCCTCGCCCTCGGCCCGGATCAGCGCGCGCAGCACGGCGCGCTTTTCGGCAAAGCTGCGGTCCTTGCGGCTGGGGGTAAAGGCGATCAGCTGCTGGTCGATCGTGGTCGAGGCGGTGGCCTGGCGCGCCACCTCGATCTTGGCGGGGTCCTTTAGGAAGGTCTTGGTGATCCGCTCGATCTCGGGCGCCATGGTGGCGCTGAAGAACAGCGTCTGGCGGCCCGGCGGGGTCAGCTGGAAGATGCGTTCGATGTCGGGGATGAAGCCCATGTCCAGCATGCGGTCGGCTTCGTCCACCACCATGATCTGCACGCCGGTCAGCAACAGCTTGCCGCGTTCATGGTGGTCCAACAGGCGGCCCGGCGTCGCGATCAGCACATCGACGCCGCGGTCGATCAGCTTGTCCTGTTCGCCAAAGGCCACGCCGCCGATCAGCAGCGCCTTTGTCAGCTTGGTGTGCTTGGCATAGGTGTCGAAGTTCTCGGCCACCTGGGCGGCCAGTTCGCGCGTGGGCGCCAGCACCAGCGACCGGGGCATCCGCGCCTTGGCGCGGCCCCGGCCCAGCAGGGTGATCATCGGCAGCGTGAAGCTGGCGGTCTTGCCGGTGCCGGTCTGGGCGATGCCCAGAACGTCGCGCCCCGCCAGGGCGTGGGGGATGGCCTGGGCCTGGATCGGGGTGGGGGTCTCGTAACCCGCCTCCTGCACGGCCGTCAGCACGCGAGGGTCGAGTGCGAGATCGGAAAATGTCGTCATGTGGATCCTGAAGCGTCCTGTTCGCTTTCGGCATCGGGCCGAATGGGCAGAAGGGACGCTGCGATCCGGGCGCCCCGGCGTCGGGGGCAAAAGGCACCCGTGACGTGGCCCCTAGCGGAATTCGCGTGCCGGGTCAAGGTTCGCGACGGTCTGCCTCGGCCCGCCGGGCCGCGGCGCGCGCGCGCATCCTGGCCAGGCGCGCGAACAGCGTGCCGGGGTCGTCGTTCAGCGCCGCCAGCAGGCGACAGGCCAGCGGGCCCATCAGCGGTTCGTCCTGCGCCTCGGCCCAGATCGGTGCCAGCAGGTTGATGTCCAGCCCCCCCGAGGCCAGCGAAAACGACGGCATCCCCAGCGGCAGCGGCGCCCGCGACCGCCCCTGCAGTCCGTGCGGCCGGTCGGGATCGCGCCCCGAGAACAGCCGCTCGAATTCATAGAGCTTCATCAGCGAGAACAGCAGGTTCAGCGACTGGCCCAGGCGGCGCTGGCGTTCCGTCTGGCCATGGTCGGCAAAGGTGATCGCGGCCGAGATCAGCCAGCGCGTGTCCAGGCTGTTCAGCAGATGGTCCGCCTGTTCGGCCCACAGCCGACAGAACAGCGCGGGGGCATGGTCGGGCCAGGCGCGCTTGCGCAGATGGGCGATCAGCAGCGCATGCAGCAGCTGCAGCTCGTCCCCGCCCGCCAGTTCCCCCATCAGCGC
>JACXUX010000119.1 GCA_014763725.1 Rhodobacterales bacterium | reverse complement strand
GGCGTTGGTGGTGTTGTGCGGCATCGGGGCCTCCGGGGGACACGGGGCCTAAGTTGATCCTTTCGCCGCCCGGCGCAAGGGCGCGCGCCCCTTGCGCGGCGGGGCGTCTTGGCCAATATGGACGCCGACACGCCGCCCCGGAGGATCCATGCGCGCCCGCATCTACCAGCCTGCCCGCACCGCGATGCAGTCCGGCACCGCCAAGGCCCGGACCTGGGTGCTGGAATTCGCCCCCGCCGCCCCGCGCGAGATCGACCCGCTGATGGGCTGGACGGGGTCGGCCGACACCCAGGGCCAGGTGCGCCTGCGGTTCGAGACGGCCGAGGCCGCGCTGGACTATGCCCGCGAACACGGGATCGATGCGGATGTGCTGCCCCCCCATGCGCGCAAGCCCAACATCCGCCCGCGCGGCTATGGCGAGAATTTCGCGACCGACCGCCGGGGCGCCTGGACGCATTGATGATCACCATCGCGCGGGAAAGCCCGCTGGGCGCGGATCTGGGCCTGCTGATGGCGCGGCACACGGCGGCCATGCATGCCGACACGCCGCCCGAAAGCATCCACATGCTGGATGCCACCCAGCTGGCCGCGCCGGGGATCGAATTCTTCGTGATGCGCGACATCGGCGTGCCGGTGGGCATGGGCGCCTTCAAGCGGATCGACGCGGCGCATGCCGAGATCAAGTCGATGCACATCCTGGCCGAGGCGCGCGGCCGCGGCCTGGCGCGGCGGATGCTGATTCATCTGATGGATGAGGCGCGCGCCGCAGGCTATCGCCGGCTGAGCCTGGAAACCGGCGTCCAGCCCACGTTTCAGGCCGCGCGTGCGCTCTATCTGGCGGCCGGCTTCGACCCCTGCCCGCCGTTTCAGGGCTATGTCGAGGACCCCAACAGCCTGTTCCTCACCCGCGCCCTGTAAAGTCTTGCACCCTTGCCCCGGCCCCGCGATAAGGGCGCGACGGTCCCGTAGCTCAACCGGATAGAGCAGCCGCCTTCTAAGCGGCTGGTTGGGGGTTCGAGTCCCTCCGGGATCGCCACAGCCGCGGGTGTCGTCCCGCGCAGACAGCGATTTCCGGCAAGGGGCAGTCAAGAAAGAAGAGAGGCCATGCGACCGGCGTGGCGCGATGGCCTTCGATTGCCGGCCTGTCGAAATCCGGGCAGGATGACGGCGCGCGGGCGCGAGTGCCGCCTCGACCCCGGCCCGTTGGCAGATCGCCCCGAAATCCTGATCAACATCTGACACGCGGGCGACCCGGCCGAATTCGAACGCGCCCGCACCTGACCGGCGCCCGCCTCAGCCCGCGGCGGCCAGCGCCACCTGCGCGCGCAGCCAGATCGTCCGCGGGTCGGCCTGGTTGCGCCGGTGCCAGAACACCGACACGGGAAAGCGGCGCACCTCGATCGGCGGGGTGGCGGTGACCAGGCCGAAGCCCGCGGCAAAGGTGCGCCCCAGACGCGCGGGCAGCGTGACCAGCGCGCCCGAGGCCGCCACCGCCGCCAGCGCCGGCAGGAAGGCCGGCAGCCCCAGGACCACGCGGCGCGCCCGCCCCATCGCCTGCAGCTGATCGTCGACCACCCCGCGCAGGTCGCCCGCGGGCGAGATCAGCACATGATCGGCCGCGCAATAGGCGTCCAGGTCCAGCGCGGGCGCGCGGGGCAGCGCCCGGGGCAGGCCCGCGACCACGAAGGTCTCTTCATGCAGCCGCTCGGAACAGATCGCCTCGGGCACGTCCCAGACATAGCCCAGCGCCAGATCTGTGCGGCCCTCGGCCAGCGCCTCCATCGCGGCGCCGCGACCCAGCGGCAGGACCGACAGCGTCAGCCCCCGCGCCAGCGCGCGCAGCCGTGCCGCCAGCGGCGGGATCAGCACCGCCTGTTCGGCATCCAGCGCCGCGATCCGCACCACGCCCGTGGCCGTGGCCGGGTCGAAGGCCCGCGCCGCCCCCAGCGCGCCGCGCAACGCCTCGACCGCCGCGGCCACCGGCGGCTCCAGCGCCAGCGCCAGGGCCGTCGGCTCCATCCCGTGCGGGCGGCGCAGGAACAGCTCATCCCCGAAGATGTCGCGCAGCCGCCGCAGCGACTGGCTGATCGCCGACTGCGTCAGCCCCAGGTCGGCCGCCACGTCCAGCGCCTTGCGGTGGCGGATCAGGCCCAGGAACACCAGCAGCAGCGTCAGGTCCAGCCGGCGGAGTTCGGATACGCTGAAATCAGACATGAGGCTTATTCACTAACGTTTCTATCGTCATCCGCACATCCCTGCCTGCGTGACTTCAGCAAGGGGAAACGCCATGCGGATCGCGATCATCGGAACCGGCCAGGTGGGCGACGCGCTGGCCCGGGGACTGTCCGGCAGGGGGCATCAGGTGACGCTGGGCGCCCGCACCCCGCAGGCGGATCAGGTCACGGCCCTGGCCCGCCAGGTCGGCGCGGCCGTGGCCCTGCCCGCGGCGGCGGCGGCGGGGGCCGAGGTGGTGATCCTGGCCCTGCCCTGGGCCGCGGCCGAACCGGCGGTGCGCGCGCTGGGTGACCTGACCGGCCGGATCGTCATCGACTGCATGAACCCGATCGGCCGCACGGCGCAGGGCATGGGCCTGACGCTGGGCCACAGCACCAGCGGCGGCGAGACGGTGGCCACCTGGCTGCCCGGCGCGCAGGTGGTCAAGACGCTGAACCAGGTCGGGGCCGAGATCATGGCCCACAACGACCACCTGCCCCACCGCCCGGCGATGTTCATGGCCGGCGACAGCGATGCGGCAAAGGCGAAGGTGCCGCGGTTGCTGGCCGATCTGGGATTCGACCCGCTGGATGCGGGCGACCTCACCCGGTCGCGCCTGCTGGAGCCGCTGGGCATGGTCTGGATCAACCAGGCGCTGATGCGCGGCAAGGGCCGGCACTGGGCGCTGGCCGCGGTCGAGGCGCCGGCATGACCGCGCCCGTCACCGTCGTGGTCCGCCGCCGCATCCGCCCGGGGCGCGAGGCGGAGTATGAGGCCTGGCTGAACCGCCTGGCGCGCGGCGTGGCCGACCGGTTCCCGGGCTATCTGGGCGCCGACTTCCACCGCCCCGCGGGCCCGGGCGGCGACTATCGCAGCATCTTCCGCTTCGACAGCCTGGATCATCTGGAGGCCTTCGAACGGTCGGCCTATCGCCGGCAGATGCTGGCCGAGGGTGCGCCGCTCTTTGCCGCGGATGCGGCCTGGGACCGGCTGACGGGCCTGGAATTCTGGTTCGACCCGCCGCCGGGCACGCGCGTGCCCCAGCCCAGCCCGCACCGCATGGCGCTGGTGCTGATCGGGGTGGTGTTCGCCCTGGTGCTGGCGCTGAACCTGGGCCTGGGGCCGGTCATGGCGGGCTGGCCGCTGGCGCTGCGCCTGCTGGTCACCGTGACGATCCAGGTCGTGCTGATGACCTATGTCATGATGCCCCGCCTGACGCCGCGGATCGCGCGCTTCATCTACCCTGCAAGCCCAACCCCCTGAAAGGAGGCAAGAATGTCTGCAGCCACCGACGTGCACGGCAACAAGAAGGTGCTGATGATCGCCGCCAGCCCGGGCGTGTCGCCCGTCACGGGCTGGCCCGTGGGCTTCTGGTGGGCGGAACTGACCCATCCCTGGTGGACCTTTGCCGAGGCGGGCTATCGGGTCGAGATCGCAAGCCCCGCAGGCGGCGATCTGGTGGCCGACGGCTTTTCCGACCCCGAGGATGCCAGCGGCTATTCCGCCTATGACCTGATCTCTCTGGGTTTCAAGAAGTCGGCCACGCATGCGGCCCTGCTGCAGGGCACGAAATCCATCGCCCAGCTGGACCCCAGCGAATGGGATGCGATCTTTGTGGTCGGCGGGCAGTCGCCCATGGTGACGATGATCGACGACACGGCGCTGCACGCCTTTGTCGCCCGGGCCTATGAGGCGGGCCGGATCGTGGCCATCGTCTGCCACGGCACCTGCATCCTGCTGAAGACGCGGCTGTCGACCGGCGATCTGCTGGTCAGGGGCAAGACCTGGACCGGGTTCGCCAACAGCGAAGAGGCCTATGCCGACGCCTGGGTGGGCCGCAGGATCCAGCCCTTCTGGATCGAGGATGAGGCGCGCAAGCTGCCCGACACGAATTTCGTCGTGCACGGGATGTTCAAGCCCTTTGCCATCCGCGACGGAAACCTGATCACGGGCCAGCAGCAGTTCTCGGGCCGGGCGGCGGCGGATCTGGTCGTCCAGGCGCTGGGGCGCTAGGCCGCGGTTCGCCATCTGCCCGCGATCCGGGCGGACCGGGCGTCAGCCGATGAATTCTTCATCGGCACCCGGTGCAGCCCCCGCTTTCGTCCCCCGGCCGCGCAAGCCCCTTGCGTTGCGCGGCAGGCTGCGTAACGTCGGGATCAGATAGCAGAACATCCGCACGGCATACGGGCCCCGATCGCAGCCAGACAGGCTGGGTCGGGGCTTTTTGTTGGACCCCGGGGCAATGAAGCGACGGATCGAACTTGGCCTGCTGTATTCCCGGTCGGGCAGCTATTCGCTGATCTCCGAGGCCTGCCGGACCGGCGCCCTGGCCGCCATGGCGCAGGTGAATGCCAGCGACGACCTGGACGTGTCCTTCGTGCCCGTCGAACGCGACCCGGGGGGGCAACGCCGACCTTTACGGCCCGCTGTGCGAGGAGATCCTGCGCGATACGGGCGCGCGCCATGTCATCGGCTGCGTCACCTCATGGAGCCGCAAGGAAGTCATCCCGACGCTGGAAAAGCTGGGCGGCACGCTGTGGTATGCCGTGCCCTATGAGGGGTTCGAGGCCTCGGACCACGTCGTCTATACCCATGCCTGCCCCAACCAGCACCTGCTGCCGCTGCTGGACTGGGTGATGCCCGCGCATGGCCGCGCGCCTATCTGACCGGGTCGAACTACATCTGGGGGTGGGAGATGAACCGCCTGGCGCGCGAACGCATCGCCCAGGCGGGGGGCCAGGTGCTGGGCGAACGCTATCTGCCCATCGGGTCGCGCGACGTGGGCCGCATGATCGACGAGATCCGCTTTGCCCGGCCCGATTTCGTGCTGAATTCGCTGATCGGCCCGTCGTCCTATGAATTCCTTGCGGCCTATCGGGCGCTGGGCGACCGCGATCCGCAGTTCCGCCCGTCGCGCTGTCCGGTGCTGTCGTTCAACCTGACCGAATGCGAACTGCCCGCGCTGGGCGCCGCGGCCGAGGGGCTGGTCGCCGCGGGGCCCTATTTCCGCGGGGTGCGGGGCTGGCCGGGCCAGGGCAGCTTCGGATCGTCGCACGAGGCGGCGGCCTTTACCGCGGTGCGCGAACTGGCGCGGCTCTTGTCCGGTCACCCGGGGGCCGAGGATCTGGGCCTGGCCCAGCTGCTGACCCGCCATTCGGGTGCGGGCGGCATGATCGACCCCGAAACCCATCACACCGTGCTGCCCGCGCTGATCGCGCGGGTCGAGGACGGCGCGTTCCGCGTGATCCAGCGGCGCGACCGGATCGCGGGCGACCCCTATCTGACCCGCGGCGCCGGTGCGCCCGCCGCCCCGCAGCTGAGGGCGGTGCCATGAGACGGTCGATCCGCATCCAGAGCCTGGGCGGCGCGCGGGCGGTGATCCTGCACCGCCCCCACCCCAACCCCCAGGCCCTGGCCCGCCAGCTGGCCGCAATCGGGCTGGAGGTGACGCAGGCCTGGCCCGAACTGGGCCCCGAGGCGATCGGGGCGGATTTCGTCTTCTTCGATGCCGACATGGGGCATGACGGCATGTTCCCCTGGCCCGCAGGGCAGCCACCGATGCCCACCATCGCGCTGATCGGGTCCGAGTCGCCGGGCCGCATCGAATGGGCGCTGCGGGCCGGGGCCCATGCCCAGCTGCTGAAGCCCGTGGGCGACCACGGCGCCTATTCGGCGCTGCTGATCGCGCGCGATGCCTTTGACGCCCGCCGCGCCCTGTCGGCCGAGATCGCCGATCTGCGCAACCGGCTGGACCAGCGCCAGACGGTGGTGCGCGCGGTCACGCTGCTGGCCGCCCGCGGCAAGGGCCAGGACGCGGCCTATGCCCAGCTGCGGCAGATGGCGATGACCTGGCGCGTGACCTTCGAGGAGGCCGCCGAACGCATCGTGGCCGGGCATGGCGGCGCGACAGCCGCGCAAGGGGGGGATGGCGATGGCCGACACGGGCGCCGCTGACATGCCGATCCGGCCCAGGGGCGCGCTGCGCCGCCTGCTGCAGCGCCCGCTGGCGCTGTTCGGGCTGATGCTGATCCTGATCGTGGTGGCGGGCGCGGTGCTGGCGCCCTGGATCGCCCCCTGGCCGCCCGAACAGCAGCATTTCGACGGCCTGACGCTGGAGGGCGCGCCGCTGCCGCCCAATGCGACCTTCGTCCTCGGCACGGACCTGCTGGGCCGCGACCTGTTCAGCCGGATGCTGCATGGCGCGCGCACCTCGCTGGTGATCGGGGTGGTGGCCAACGGGGCGGCGCTGCTGATCGGCACGGTCGTGGGGCTGGTCGCGGGCTATTTCCGCGGCTGGATCGGCAGCCTGCTGATGCGGTTCACCGATCTGATGATGGCCTTTCCCGCGCTCTTGCTGGCGATCACGCTGGCGGCCATCTTCCGCCCGTCGCTGTGGATCGTGGCGATGGTCATCGCGCTGGTGAACTGGGTGCAGACCGCCCGCGTGATCTATACCGAGACGACGTCGCTGGCCGAACGCGACTTCATCGCGGCCGAACGCACGCTCGGCGCGGGCACCGGGCGCATCCTGTTCCGCCATATCCTGCCGCATCTGGTGCCCACGATCATCGTCTGGGGCACGCTGGGCATCTCGACCACCGTGCTGCTCGAGGCGACGCTGTCCTTCCTGGGCGTGGGCGTCCAGCCCCCCACCCCCAGCTGGGGCAACATCATCTTTGAAAACCAGACCTATTTCCAGGTGGCGCCCTGGCTGGTGTTCATCCCGGGCCTCGCGATCATCCTGCTGGCGCTGGCCTTCAACCTGGTGGGCGACGCGCTGCGCGACGTGCTGGACCCGCCCCAGCGGGGGCGCGACTGATGGCTGTCCTGCTGGTCCGCCGCCTGGTGCAATCGGCGCTGATCCTGCTGGGGGTCAGCTTCATCACCTTCCTGCTGCTCTATGTGCTGCCGGCCGATCCGGTGCGCCAGATCGCCGGCCGGTCGGCCACGGCCGAGAGGGTCGAGAACATCCGCCGCCAGCTGGGGCTGGACCAGCCCTTTGTCGTGCAATACGGCCGCTATCTGGCCGGGCTGGTGCAGGGCGACCTGGGCCGCAGCTACCTGCAGAAGACCGAGGTCAGCGCGCTGATCCTGTCGCGTCTGCCCGCCACGCTGCAGCTGATGGCCGCGGGCATCCTGGCCGAGCTGGCGCTGGGCCTGTCGATAAGCATCGCCGCGGCGCTGAGGCGCGGGCGGCTGGCCGACCAGGTGCTGATGATGACGTCCTTCGTCACCGTCTCGGCGCCGCAATTCGTGGTCAGCCTGCTGATGCTGTATGTCTTTGCCGTCGAACTGGGCTGGTTCCCGATCGGCGGCTATGGCACGGCCGCGCATCTGGTGCTGCCCGCCGTCACGCTGGGCATCCTGGGGTCGGGCTGGTATTCGCGGATGATGCGGTCGTCGATGATCGACGTGCTGCGCGCCGACTATATCCGCACCGCCCGCGCCAAGGGCCTGGGCCGCGCCCGGGTGGTGCTGCGCCACGCCCTGCCCAATGCGATCCTGCCGGTGATCGCCATGATCGGCATCGACATCGGCATCTTCATGGGCGGCATCGTCGTGGTGGAATCCGTCTTCGGCTGGCCCGGCATCGGCCAGCTGGCCTGGCAGGCGATCCAGCGCGTCGACATCCCGATCATCATGGGGGTCACGCTGGTGTCGGCCCTGGCCATCGTGCTGGGCAACCTGCTGGCCGACCTGATCGCCCCCTTCATCGACCCCCGCATCCGCCTGCGCTGATGCGGACCAACAAGCCCACCCAACAGGAGAGACCCAGATGACTCTGTTGCACAAAACGTCTGATGGCCGGGGTTCCCCTTTCCCCGGACGGACTTATCCCACAGCTTCCGTGACGGGTATGCCGAGCGCGGTGTAGCC
>JACXUX010000118.1 GCA_014763725.1 Rhodobacterales bacterium | reverse complement strand
GCGTGGGGGTGGCGGTGGTGGGGGGGCTGACGGCGTCGCTGGCACTCTACGGGGCGATCGGCGCGCTGCATCTGGGGGCCGAGCTGCATCTGCTGGACAGCCTGCCCCCGCGCGCCCAGGCCAGGGCGCTGGCCCGGGCGCGGATCGCCCATCTCTGGGCCACGCCGGTGCAGGCGCGGCTGCTGGTCGAGGCGGGGCTGGCCGCGCCCGCGCTGCGGCATGTCGTGCTGGGCGGCGCGCGGCTGGACGGGGCCGCGCGCGCGGCGCTGCAGGCCGCCTGCCCAGGCGCGTGGATCCACGAATTCTATGGCGCGGCCGAGGCGAGCTTCATCGCCATCTCGGGCCCCGACACGCCGCCGGGCGCGGTGGGGCGGCCCTATCCCGGGGTCACGCTGGACCTGGGCGCTGCGCCGGGGCGGATCCGGCTGCGCTCGCCCTATCTGGCGCTGGGCTATACGGGCGGGGATCCGGGCGGCGCGGTCTGGGCCGATGGATGGCTGACCTTGCCCGAACTGGGGCGGATGCAGGACGGCCATCTGGTCCTGCTGGGCCGCGCCGACCGGATGGTGACAGTGGCCGACACCAATGTCTTCCCCGAGGCGGTCGAGGCCGTGCTGCTGGCCCAGCCCGGGGTGCGGCAGGCCGCCGTGATCCCGCAGGCGGATGGCCGGCGCGGCCATGTGCTGGTGGCGCTGTGGCAGGGGCCGGCGGGGGCGGATGCGCTGCGTGCGGCCTGCCGCGCGGCGCTGCCGCCCCCGGCGGTGCCGCGGCGGTTCGTGCCGGTGGCCGACTGGCCGCTGCTGGCCGCGGGCAAGACCGACCTGGCGGCGCTGGGGCGGCGGCTGTGACGGCGTTCGTGACGGCCGCGTTCCGAACTGCGGTCTGCCCGCGCGGTGGCGGGCACGGGGGGCGCGCGCTGCACGAGCTGGTGGCGCCGCTGGTCGCACCCCTGCTGGCCGCGGGCGGGATCGCGCCCGATCAGGTGGACGAGCTGATCCTGTCCAACGCGCTGGGCGCGGGCGGGAACCCCGCGCGGGTGGCCGCGCTGGCCGCAAGCCTGCCCGAGCGGGTGGCGGGCCTCAGTCTGGACCGGCAATGCGTGGGCGGCCTTGACGCCATCGCGCTGGCCGCGGCGCTGGTCGATGCGGGCCGGGCGCGGGCGGTGATCGCGGGCGGGGTCGAAAGCTTCTCGCGCCGGCCGCTGCGATTTGCCCCAGGCGACACGGGCCCGCCCGTGCCCTATGACGCGCCGCCCTTCACCCCCTGGCCCGACCGCGACCCCGGCATGGCCGAGGCGGCAGGCCGCCTGGCGCGCCGGCTGGGCATAGGGGCGGCGGACCAGGCCGCCTATGCCGTGGCCAGCCACGCCCGCGCCCGCGCGGCCGATCTGAGCGCGGAAGTCGTGGCCCTGCCCGGGGCTGCGGCCGACAGCTTTGCCCGCGACCTGCGGCTGGCCACCGCCCTGCGCGCGCCCTGCGACGCGCATGGCATCAGCGCGGCCACCGCCGCCGTGCAGGCCGATGGCGCGGCGCTGGTGCTGGTGACGGATGCGGACCTGGCCGCGCGGGCGGCGCGCGCGCTGCGGATCGGGCCCGCCGTCACCCTGGGCGCCGCGCCCGAGGATCCGGGCCTGGCCCCCCTGCCCGCCATCGCCGCCGTGCTGGACCGGGCGGGCCTGACCGCCGACGAACTGGCCCAGATCGAACTGATGGAGGCCTATGCCGCCCAGGCCATCGCCACGATCCGGCTGGCGCGCCTGCCCGCCGCGCGGGTGAACCCGCGGGGCGGCGCGCTGGCGCGGGGCCATCCGATCGGCGCCTCGGGCACGATCCTGGCGGTGCGGCTGTTCCACGACCTGACGGCCGGGCCGGGGCTGGCCGCCATCGCCGGGGCGGGGGGCCTGGGTGCCGCGCTGATCCTGGGCGCCTAGCCCAGGGCCGCGTCGCAGCGCGCGCAGGTGCCCGGGTGGCGGTGGGTGCCGACATCGGGCAGGATCTGCCAGCAGCGCTGGCACTTCTGCCCCTCGGCCGGTTCGAACACCACGGCCACGCCCGGCACCTCGGGCAGGCGGAAGGCCTCGCCGGGTTCGGGGTCGGCGGTGACCTGGATGCCCGAGGTGATCGCCACCTGCGCCAGATCCACCCCCGCCAGCGCGGCGCGCAGCGCGGGGTCGGTCACATGGACGACCGGCGCGGCCTCGAGGCTGGACCCGATCACCTTGGCGGTCCGCTGCACCTCGAGCGCGGCGGTCACCGCGCGGCGCACCTGGCGCACGCGGGCCCATTTCGCGCCCAGCGCCTCGTCGCGCCAGCCGGCGGGGGTTTCGGGGATGTCGGTCAGATGGATCGACGATCCCTCGCCCGGGTGGCGTTCCAGCCAGACCTCCTCCATCGTGAAGACCAGGATGGGCGCCAGCCAGGCGGTCAGGCGGTGGAACAGATGGTCCAGCACCGTGCGCGCCGCCCGCCGCCGCGGGCTGGCGGCAGGGTCGCAATAGAGCGTGTCCTTGATCACGTCGAAATAGAAGGCCGACAGGTCCGAGGTGCAGAAGGTGAAGACCTTCTGGAACACGCCCTGGAAGTCATAGGCGGCATAGCCTGCGCGCACCTCGGCATCCAGTTCGGCCAGCCGGTGCAGCACCCAGCGGTCCAGTTCGGGCATCTCGGCGGGGTCCAGACGCTCGGCCTCGTCCCAGCCGGCCAACGCGCCCAGCAGGAAGCGCATCGTGTTGCGCAGCCGGCGATAGCTGTCGGCCACGCCCTTCAGGATTTGCTTCCCGATGCGCAGGTCGGCGGTGTAGTCCGACTGCGCCACCCACAGCCGCAGGATGTCGGCGCCGTATTCGTCGATGACCTGTTGCGGGGCGACCGTGTTGCCCAGCGACTTGGACATCTTCATGCCCTTTTCGTCCAGCGTGAAGCCGTGGGTCAGCACGCCGCGATAGGGCGCGCGGCCCTTGGTGGCGCAGCCCTGCAGCAGGGACGAATGGAACCAGCCGCGGTGCTGGTCGGTGCCTTCCAGATACAGGTCGGCGATCCCGTCGGGCGTGCCGTCGGGCCGGTCGCGCAGCACGAAGGCATGGGTCGAGCCGCTGTCGAACCACACGTCCAGCACGTCGAAGACCTGGTCGTAGTCGTCGGGGTTGACGATGCCGTCCAGCACCCGCGCCTTGAAGCCGGGGGCATACCAGACATCCGCGCCCTCGGCCCGGAAGGCCTCGACGATGCGGGCGTTGACCCGGGCGTCGCGCAGCAGGAAATCGGGGTCGGTCGGTTTCGCCCCCCGCCGGGTAAAGCAGGTCAGCGGCACGCCCCAGGCGCGCTGACGCGACAGCACCCAGTCCGGCCGCGCCTCGATCATCGCCTGCAGGCGGTTCTTGCCCGTGGCGGGGGTAAAGGTGACCAGTTCCGCGATCGAGGTCAGCGCGCGGGCGCGGATCGTGTCGCCATGCTGGCCCAGGCCGTCGTCCAGCACGCGGTCGATGGCGGCGAACCACTGCGGCGTATTGCGATAGATCAGCGGCGCCTTGGACCGCCAGGAATGCGGATAGCTGTGGCGCAGCCTGGCCTTGGCAAACAGCGCCCCCTGCGCGGCCAGCGCCTTGATGTTGCTGACGTTGGCCGGGCCTTCCTTGCCGTCGGGCAGGATGATGTGCTGGCCGCCGAACAGCGGCAGGTCGGCGCGATAGCTGCCGTCGGCCTCGACGTTCCAGGTCATGGGCAGGCCGAACTTCTGGCCCAGCGCATAGTCGTCATCGCCATGGCTGGGCGCGGTATGGACAAAGCCCGTGCCCGCGTCGTCGGTCACATGGTCGCCCGGCAGCAGGGGCACGTCATAGTCCCATTCGCCCGCGCCCCCCGCGATCCCGCGGTAGGGGTGGGCAAGGGTGAGTGTCTCCAAAGTACTCGCCGGGAGATCTTTGAGCTTGGTGAACTTGGACACCTTACCCGCAGCCATCACAGCGTCAACCAAACGAGTGGCGACAACGACCACTTCACCGACACGCGCTGTGGAATTCTGCAGCACTTCGTTAACATGATATGCTGCGTAGGAGATCGCCGGGTTGAAGGCGACCGCCCTGTTCTGCGGTAGGGTCCAAGGCGTAGTGGTCCAGATCAGGACAAAGGTCTCGGGCCGAGATTGGTGAAGCAGCGCTGCCTTCTCGTCTACGTTGGGGTTCGGTTGACCTCCGTGCGTTGGTGCACCTGATGCCATGGACCATGCATCTGAAAACGCTGTGATAGGAAACCGCACCCAGACCTGGTGGCTGGTGTGGTCGTGATATTCCACCTCGGCCTCGGCCAGGGCGGTCTTTTCGACCGGGCTCCACATCACGGGCTTGGACCCCTGATACAGCGTCCCGTTCATCAGGAACTTCAGGAATTCGTCGGCGATCACCGCCTCGGCCTGATAGTCCATGGTCAGATAGGGGTCGGCCCAGTTGCCGGTCACGCCCAGGCGCTGGAATTCGGCGCGCTGGATGTCGACCCAGCCTTCGGCAAAGCGGCGGCATTCCTGGCGGAAGGCCACGACATCGACATCGTCCTTGTTCAGGCCTTTCGCGCGATACTGTTCCTCGATCTTCCATTCGATGGGCAGGCCGTGGCAGTCCCAGCCGGGCACATAGCGCGCGTCGCGGCCCAGCATCTGCTGGCTGCGCACGATGAAATCCTTCAGGATCTTGTTCAGCGCATGCCCGATGTGCAGGTGCCCGTTGGCATAGGGCGGCCCGTCGTGCAGCGTGAAGGGCGCGCGCGGATGCCCGGCCGCCGCCGCCGCCACGGCCTTGTCGCGCAGCCGGTCATAGACGCCGATCCGCTGCCAGCGCGCCAGCCAGTCTGGTTCGCGCTGGGGCAGGCCCGCGCGCATCGGAAAGTCGGTTTCGGGCAGGAAGACGGTGGTGCGATAATCGGGCGTTTCGGCGCTCATGGCGGACCTTCGGGCAGCGGGCAATGGGTTGGGGTCGGTCGGTGCGGCAGGCCATGCACCTTGTCCCGGCGTCTGAAGCGATCAGAACGCCGGGCCGGTAATTCGGGCGGGGATCGCGAACCGTCGGGCCATGGCGCGCCTTATAGCCACGGGCCGGGCCGCGGTCCAGCCCGGCCCGGCGCGATGCCGCCGCGCGGCATCGCGCCGCGGCCCGGTTGCGGTAACATTCTTGCGCGACGTGCCGCCGCAGCGTAACAGACCCACAAAGGGATGGAGAACCGACGATGGCCTATGCCGATCTGTATGCGCGCTGGAAGGCGGACCCCGAGGCGTTCTGGCTGGAGGCGGCCGGCGCCATCGACTGGACGGTGCCGCCCGTCCGCGCGCTGGACGACTCCCGCGCGCCCTTCTACGAATGGTTCACCGATGCGATGGGCAACACCTGCTGGAACGCGGTGGACCGCCATGTCCAGGCCGGGCGCGGCGATCAGGCGGCGATCATCCACGACAGCCCGGTGACCCATTCGAAACGCGTCATCACCTATGCCGAACTGCAGACGCGCGTGGCGAGCCTGGCCGGTGCGCTGCGCGCGCGCGGGGTGGAACAGGGCGACCGCGTGGTCATCTACATGCCCATGGTCCCCGAGGCGCTGGAGGCGATGCTGGCCTGCGCCCGGCTGGGGGCGATCCATTCGGTGGTCTTCGGCGGCTTTGCCGCGGCGGAACTGGCGGTGCGCATCGACGACTGCACGCCGCGCGCCATCATCGCCGCCAGCTGCGGGGTCGAGCCGAACCGCGTCGTCCACTACAAGCCGCTGCTGGACGGCGCGATCGAGATGGCCGCGCACAAGCCCGAGTTCTGCGTGATCTTCCAGCGCGAACAGGAGGTGGCGAAACTGGTCGAGGGCCGCGATTTCGACTGGCACGCCTTCCAGTACGGGGTGGAGCCGGCCGATTGCGTGCCGGTGCGGGGCGACCATCCGGCCTATATCCTGTATACCTCGGGCACCACGGGCCAGCCCAAGGGCGTGGTGCGCCCGACCGCGGGCCACATGGTGGCGCTGGCCTGGTCGATGCGCGCAATCTACGACGTGGGCGTGGGCGACGTGTTCTGGGCCGCCTCTGACGTGGGCTGGGTCGTGGGGCACAGCTACATCTGCTATGGCCCGCTGATCGCCGGCTGCACCACCGTGGTGTTCGAGGGCAAGCCCGTGGGCACCCCCGATGCGGGCACCTTCTGGCGGGTCTGCGCCGAACACCGGGTGCGCAGCTTCTTTACCGCGCCGACCGCGATCCGCGCCGTCAAGCGCGACGACCCCGAGGGGCGGCTGATCGGCGGGCACGACCTGTCGAACCTGCAGGCGCTGTTCCTGGCCGGCGAACGCGCCGACCCCGACACGATCGAATGGGCGCAGCGCCATCTGGGCGTGCCGGTGATCGACCACTGGTGGCAGACCGAAACCGGCTGGGCCATCGCCGCCAACCCTCTGGGGATCGAGCCCCTGCCGGTGAAGATCGGCAGCCCCTCGGTCGCGATGCCGGGCTATGACGTGCAGGTGCTGGACGAAGGCGGCCATCCCGTGCCCGCGGGCAACCTGGGCGCCATCGCGGTGAAACTGCCCCTGCCCCCCGGCACCCTGCCCACGCTGTGGAACGCCGAGGACCGGTTCCGCAAGAGCTACCTGTCCCACTTCCCCGGCTATTACGAAACCGGCGACGCGGGCTATGTCGATGCGGACGGCTACCTGTATATCATGGCGCGCACCGACGACGTGATCAACGTGGCAGGCCACCGCCTGTCGACCGGCGCGATGGAAGAGGTTCTGGCCAGCCACCGTGACGTGGCCGAATGCGCCGTGATCGGCGTGGCCGACCCGCTGAAGGGCCAGTCGCCCGTTGGCCTTCTGTGCCTGAACAAGGACGCGAACCGCCCGCATGACGAGGTGGTGCGCGAATGCGTGGCGCTGGTGCGCGACCGCATCGGGCCGGTGGCCGACTTCAAGAAGGCGGTGGTCGTCGACCGCCTGCCCAAGACCCGGTCGGGCAAGATCCTGCGCGGCACCATGGTCAAGATCGCCGACGGCCAGCCCTTCAAGGCGCCCGCCACGATCGACGACCCCGCGATCCTGGACGAAATCCGCGCGGCGCTGGCCACGCTGGGCCTGCCGGCGGCGGGCTGATCGTTTTGTATTTGTTGCGCGGCCCGGGCTGGCGTAGGCTGCCCGCATGCGCCGCTTTCCCCCTTGCGCCGCGGGATCCGCCCCCGGCGTGCCCGCCTGTGGTGACGACGATGCGCGGTCCTGACCATCCGGGCGCCGGTCCCCCGGTGCTGCCCGAGGCTGCCGATCTGGCGGCCGACATCCTGGCGGGCCTGCGTCAGGTGCCGGGCGATCTGCTGGATCCGGTGACGCGGCTGCATCTGGACCGGGTGCGCGCCGCGGCCGAGGCGCTGGTGACGCTGCTCTGCCAGGGCCGCGCCCGCCCCACCGCGGTCGAGATGACGCGGCTGCGCCATGTGCTGGACCTGGCCGGCCCCGAGGCCGCGGCCGAACTGCTGCTGCGGCTGGACGCCGACCTGTCCGACGCGCGCCAGCGTCTGGCGACCGCGCTGGAAACCCGCGATCTGGGCGCGCTGCGGTCGCAGGCGCATGTGCTGGTGTCGGTGGCGGGCACCATCGGCGCCGATCAGGTGCTGCAGATGGCCGAGACGCTGCAGACCGCCGCCCGCGACGGGGACGAGGGCGCGGCCCTTGCCTGTGCCCAGACGCTGATCGCGCCGCTGGACCGGCTGATCGGGCGCATCCGCGCCGAAAGGCTGGCCGGATGACCCTGCGCCCCCGTCTGCCCGTGCTGCTGGTCGAGGATACGGTCTCGCTGCAGATGGTCTATCGCGCCACGCTGGAACGCGCGGGCCATGCCGTGCGCTGTGCCGCCACCGCGGCCGAGGGGCTGGCCGCGCTGCAGGCCGGACCCGCCGCCGTGGTGCTGCTGGACCTGGTGCTGCCCGACCGCGACGGGCTGGAGCTGATGCGCGAGATGCTGGCCCTGCGCCCCGGCACCGCGGTGGTGGCGATCACCGCCAACGGGTCGGTCAACCGCGCGGTCGAGGCGATGCGCGCGGGCGCCCATGACTTTCTGGTCAAGCCCTTTGACGAACGCCGCCTGCTGGCCGCGGTGGACAATGCCCGCCCCCACGG
>JACXUX010000005.1 GCA_014763725.1 Rhodobacterales bacterium | reverse complement strand
CGCGGCGGGCGGGCGGTGCCGCTGGGGCGTGCGGCCCTGGTGCCGGTGGTGCATCCCGACAATCCGCTGGACCGGCTGTCCAGCCTGCAGCTGGCTGATGTGCTGACGGGCCGGGTGCGCAGCTGGGCCGATCTGGGCGGGCCCGACATGCCGCTGGTGCTGCACGGACCGGCCGCAGGCAGCGCGGCGCTGGCCGTGCTGGCCGAACGGCTGGGCGCCGACCCGGTGGTGGACGTGCCCCATCCCGATGCCGAGGCCCTGGCGCGCGCGGTGGCCCGCGACCCCTGGGCCATCGCCCTGACCACCGACCCGGGCCCCGCGCGGGCGATCGCCCTGACCGACCGCTGCGGCTTTGTCCTGCCGGCGGACCGGCTGGCGGTGAAGGCGGGCGACTATCCGCTGGTGCAGACGCTGCACCTGATCGCGCCGGCCCGCCGCCTGCCGCCGCTGGCGCGCGACCTGCTGGATTTCCTGCCCACGGGGCGGGCGCAGGCCGCGCTGCAGGCCGCGGGGCTGGCGGGCCGCGGGGCCGAACAGCAGCCCCTGCTGGCCGATGGCCAGCGCCTGGCCACCGCGATCCGCGTGGCGGCCGAGGTGGGCCTGCCCGAACTGCAGCGCCTGACGGCGGCGATGGACGGGGCGCAGCGGCTGTCTTTCACCTTCCGCTTTCGCGACGGGTCGCGCGACCTGGAACCGGCCTCGCGCGCGGCGGTGAGCGATCTGGCGCGGCTGCTGGCGATCGGCGCCTATGACGGCCAGGATCTGGTCTTTGCCGGCTTTTCCGATGGCCAGGGCGAGGCCGCGGGGAACCGCGCGCTCAGCCTGCAGCGGGCCGAGGCGGTGCGCGCCGCCGTCACTGCCGCCGCACCCGATCTGGACGGCGGCAGCTATCGCCTGCTGGCCGACGGATTCGGCGAGGCGCTGCCGCTGGCCTGCGACGAAACCGCCGCGGGGCGCAGCCTGAACCGCCGGGTCGAGCTGTGGCTGCGCCCGACCCCGCGCACGGCCACCGGTGACCGGTCGCCTTAAGCCAGACCCGGCGCGCCCCGGCCAGGGCGCCGCCCCCGGGGTCCGCGACGTCACCGCCGGCGGCTAAAGATAGCCCATCGCCCTGAAGCTGACCTCGCGCGACTTGCCGATCACCAGATGGTCGTGCAGCGTGATCCCCAGCACCGCCGCCGCGTCCTGGATCTGCGCGGTCATCGCGATGTCGGCCTCGGACGGGGTGGGGTCGCCCGAGGGGTGGTTGTGCACCAGGATCAGCGCGCTCGCGTTCAGTTCCAGCGCGCGGCGGACGACCTCTCGCGGGTAGACGGGCACATGGTCGACCGTGCCGCGGCCCTGTTCCTCATCCGCGATCAGCACGTTCTTGCGGTCCAGATACAGCACGCGGACCTGTTCGGTTTCGCGATGCGCCATCGCGGTGTGGCAATAGTCCAGCAGCGCCGCCCAGGATGACAGGACCGGCCGCTGCATCACCCGTCCGCGGGCCAGGCGCTGGGCCGCAGCCTCGACGATCTTCAGCTCGGTCACCACGGCCTCGCCCACCCCCTTGACCTGCAGCAGCCGGGCGGGTGGGGCGGAAATCACGCGGGCAAAGTCGCCGAAGGTGTCGATCAGCAGCCGGGCGAGGGGTTTCACATCCTGCCGCGGGATCGCGCGGAACAGCACCAGTTCCAGCAGCTCGTAGTCCGGCATGGCGGCGGCCCCGCCATCGCGGAACCGGGCGCGCAGGCGCGCGCGATGATCGGCGATATAGCTGGGCAGCCGCCCGGGCAGGGCGGCGGCGGGGGCCTCATCCTCCTCCGCCCGGGCGGGGGCGAACAGGGGCATGGCTTCCTGGAAGGCGGTTCGCTGGCTCATGCTTCAAGCATGGCGCGCCAGGGTAAACGCGGAGTTAACGCGAACCGCCCGCGCAGCGCAACGCCCGTTTCCTGGCACAGGAAACGGGCCGGTTCCCGCACCGGGAACCGGCCGTCGCGTCAGCCCTTCATGCTGTCCCAGAAGACCTTGACCTTGGTAAAGAAGGACGACCGTTCGGGGTTGTTGTCCTCGGACAGGCGCTCGAATTCGCGCAGCAGGTCCTTCTGCCGGCTGGTCAGGTTCACTGGCGTCTCGACCGCCAGCTCGATCAGCATGTCGCCCGCGCCGCCGCCGCGGAGGGCGGGCATGCCCTTGCCGCGCAGACGCATCTGCTTGCCCGTCTGGCTGCCCGCGGGCACCTTGACCCGGCTGCGGCCGCCGTCGATCGTGGGCACCTCGACCTCGCCGCCCAGGGCTGCGGTGGCAAAGCTGATCGGCACGCGGCAGAACAGATGAACGCCGTCGCGCTGGAACAGCGCGTGGTCCGTCACCTCGATGAAGATATACAGATCCCCCGACGGGCCGCCACGCAGGCCGGCCTCACCCTCGCCCGCCAGACGGATGCGGGTGCCGGTCTCGACCCCCGCGGGGATGTTGACCGACAGGCTGCGTTCCTTTTCGACCCGGCCTTGGCCGCCGCAGGCGCGGCAGGGGTTCTTGACGATCTGGCCCATGCCGCCGCAGGTGGGGCAGGTGCGTTCCACCGTGAAGAAGCCCTGTTGCGCGCGCACCTTGCCCATGCCGCCGCAGGTGGGGCAGGTGACGGGTTCGACCCCGCCTTCGGCACCGGTGCCGTGGCAGACCTCGCAGGTGGCCGACCCGAGGATGGTGATCGTCCGCTGGACGCCGCGGAACGCTTCCTCCAGCGTCACGCGCAGGTTGTAGCGCAGGTCGGACCCGCGCTGCGCCCGGGCACGTGCACCCCCGCCGCCGCCGCGGCCGCCCATGAAGTCGCCGAACAGATCCTCGAACACGTCCGAGAAGGCCGAGGCGAAGTCGGCATTGCCCGGCCCGCCGCCATGGCCCCCGCCCGGCCGCGGCCCGCCGCCCTCGAAGGCGGCATGTCCATAGCGGTCGTAGGCCGCCTTCCGGTCGGCGTCCTTCAGAATGTCATAGGCCTCGTTCACTTCCTTGAACTGGGCCTCGGCCTGGGGATTGTCGGCGTTGCGGTCGGGGTGAAGCTCTTTCGCCTTCTGGCGATAGGCTTTCTTCAGCTCGTCGGCGGTGGCGTTCCGGGATACGCCCAAAACGTCGTAATAGTCCCGTTTTGCCATTGCAGAACCCTTCCTCGGAACCCCGGAGGGGCGGCCCGTGTCCGGACCGCCCCCCTGGATTCGCTGCGGTCTTACTTCCGCTTGTTTTCGCCCAGGTCCTCGAAGTCGGCATCGACGATGTCGTCGTCGACGTCGCGGGGGCTGTCGGCTTCGCCGCTGTCGGTCTCGGCCTGGGTGGCCTTGTAGATGGCTTCACCCAGCTTCATGGCAGCTTCCGTCAGGTTCTGCATCGCGCTGCGGATCTTGCCCGAATCCTCGCCCTTCAGCGCGTCTTCCAGCGGGCTCATCGCCAGTTCGATCGCCTCGATGGTCGAGGGGTCGACCTTGTCGCCGTGCTCCTTGATCGACTTCTTCGTCGAATGCAGCAGGCTTTCGCCCTGGTTGCGGGTCTCGACCAGTTCGCGCCGCGACTTGTCGGCTTCGGCATTGGCCTCGGCGTCCTTGACCATCTTCTCGATGTCCTCGTCGGAAAGACCGCCCGAGGCCTGGATGGTGATCTGCTGCGCCTTGCCGGTTGCCTTGTCCTTGGCACTCACGCTCACGATCCCGTTGGCGTCGATATCGAAGGTGACCTCGATCTGCGGCATGCCCCGCGGCGCCGACGGAATACCCTCCAGGTTGAACTGGCCCAGCAGCTTGTTGTCGGCCGCCATCTCGCGCTCGCCCTGGAACACGCGGATGGTCACCGCGCTCTGGTTGTCCTCGGCGGTGCTGAACACCTGGCTCTTCTTCGTCGGGATCGTGGTGTTGCGGTCGATCAGCCGGGTGAACACGCCGCCCAGCGTCTCGATGCCCAGCGACAGGGGCGTGACGTCCAGCAGCACCACGTCCTTGACGTCGCCCTGCAGCACGCCGGCCTGGATGGCCGCGCCCATGGCCACCACCTCATCGGGGTTCACGCCCTTGTGCGGCTCCTTGCCGAAGAACTTCGTCACCTCCTCGATGACCTTCGGCATCCGGGTCATGCCGCCGACCAGCACCACCTCGTCGATGTCCTCCTTCGACACGCCGGCATCCGTCAGCGCGGCCTGGCAGGGCTTCATCGACTTCTTGATCAGGTCGTCGACCAGGCTTTCCAGCTTGGCGCGCGTCAGCTTCATCACCAGGTGCAGCGGTTGCCCGGTGTTCTTGTCCATGCTGATGAAGGGCTGGTTGATCTCGGTCTGCTGGCTGGACGACAGTTCGATCTTGGCCTTTTCGGCCGCCTCCTTCAGGCGCTGAAGGGCCATCTTGTCCAGCGTCAGGTCGACGCCATGCTCTTTCTTGAACTCGTCCGCCAGATGCTGGACGATCCGCATGTCGAAGTCTTCACCGCCCAGGAAGGTGTCGCCGTTGGTGGACTTCACCTCGAACAGGCCGTCGTCGATTTCCAGAATGGTGATGTCGAAGGTGCCGCCGCCCAGGTCATAGACCGCGATGGTCTTGCTGTCCTTCTTGTCCAGCCCGTAGGCCAGCGCGGCCGCGGTGGGTTCGTTGATGATGCGCAGCACTTCAAGGCCCGCGATCTTGCCGGCGTCCTTGGTCGCCTGGCGCTGAGCGTCGTTGAAGTAGGCCGGAACCGTGATGACCGCCTGGGTGACGGGTTCGCCCAGGTAGCTCTCCGCGGTTTCCTTCATCTTCTGCAGGATCATGGCCGAGATCTGGCTGGGCGAATACTTCTCGCCCCGCACCTCGACCCAGGCGTCGCCGTTACCGCCGTTCACCACCGAATAGGGCAGGTTCTTCTTGTCCTTGGCGATGTGGGCATCGTCGAACCGCCGGCCGATCAGTCGCTTGACGGCAAAGATCGTGTTGGCGGCGTTGGTGACCGCCTGGCGCTTGGCCGGCTGGCCCACCAGACGTTCGCTTTCGGTGAACGCCACGATGGACGGAGTGGTGCGCGCGCCTTCCGAGTTCTCGATCACGCGCGGCTGCGCTCCGTCCATGATGGCGACGCAGGAGTTGGTGGTGCCGAGGTCGATACCGATGACTTTGGCCATGGAGCAATCCCTTCCTTAGGCGATGTTCAGGGGGTCAGGCCCGTTTCGGCCCCTGGCCCCGCTCTCCGGGAAACTGGCCGGGCGGGGCGGGCCCTTCCGGCTTCTGGCGGTATATATGGCTGCCCCCCGGGCCCTGCAAGCGTCACGCGGGCGTGATTTTCGCGGCTACTTGCCGGCGAACCAGCTGGCCGACACATGCCGGCGGGCGTAGAATTCGCCCATCAGCCCCAGCACCAGGCAGACCAGCATCACGATCACCGGATAGCTGATCGAGCTGTAGCGCGGCGCATAGTTCAGAAAGACGAAGCCGCGCGTCTGGTCGATGACGTGGAACAGCGGGTTCCAGTCGAAATAGGCCAGGATGTAGGTGGGCATGGCATTGGCCACGAACATCTTGCCCGAGGCGACCATGTTGCCGCGCTGATACAGCATGTTCAGGATGCCCGTGACCTCGGGCGCAAAGGGCTTCATCGCCAGGAAGATCATGCCCACAGCGCAGCCCGTGCCCCAGGCCAGCATGAACATGCCCAGCGTCTGCACCGGATATTCGACGCTGATCGGCTGCCACAGGACGTGGTAGGCGAACAGGATCACCACGGCCGAGATGAACTGCAGATACAGCGCCCCCAGCGCCGCGGCAAAGATCGCCACGATCGTGTTCATCGGCGCGTGCTTCATCATGGCCGAGGTCGGCCCCTCGGCCCTCGAGACGGCGCCCACCGCCTTGATGTGGGTGGTGAACATGAAGATGCCCGACATGATGTAGAGCAGGAAGTCGCCCCGCAGCGCCGTGCTCTTCATCCCGATCAGCGCGAACATCAGGTAAAAGATCGCGATCATCATGATCGCCTGCAGCATCTGCATGGCCAGCCCGACGATGGCGTTGCCATGCGTCTTGCGGATGCTGCGGACGGCCGAGTGAAAGATCAGCTCGGCCAGGCCAAGGGCCGTGCGCGCGGGCGTCCTGGTGGTTTCGACGCGGAACATCGGGGCCCCTGCCGCTGTCTGTTTCTCTGCCGTCATGCTGGTCGGGAAATCTTGCCGTTCCCTTGCCAAGCCACGATAAGGGACGGGACAGATTTTATCAACAACGGGCGTCCGCCCGGCAGGAGACACGATGGATTTCGCCACGCTCATTCCCACGCTGCGGCGGCTGGCGCTCGAAGCCGGCGACCGGATCATGCAGGTCTACGACAGCCCCGAGTTCGAGGTGAAGGCAAAGTCGGACGCCAGCCCCGTGACCGAGGCCGACGAGGCCGCGGATGCCCTGATCTCGGCCGGGCTGCGGGCGGCCTATCCCGACGTGGTCCTGGTGACCGAGGAACAGGTGGCCAGCCATGCGCTGACCGCGCAGACCTTCCTGATCGTCGACCCGCTGGACGGCACCAAGGAATTCGTCCAGCGCCGCGGCGATTTCACGGTGAACATCGCCTATGTCCGGGACGGCGTGCCGCTGCGCGGCGTGGTCTATGCGCCGGCGCAGGGGCGGCTGTTCTATACCCTGGCCGAGGGGTCGTCGGTCGAGGAGACGGGCCCCTTCGACAAGGACATCCCCGGCGCGACCCGGCCGCTGCGCGTGTCGACCCCCGACAACGGCGCGCTGATGGTCGTGGCCTCGAAAAGCCACCGCGATGCGGCGACCGACGCCTATATCGCGAAATATGCCGTAAAGGACATGACCAGCGCGGGGTCCAGCCTGAAGTTCTGCCTGGTCGCCACGGGCGAGGCCGATCTTTACCCCCGCCTCGGCCGCACGATGGAATGGGATACCGCCGCGGGCGATGCCGTGCTGCGCGGGGCGGGCGGGCATGTGGTGCGGTTCGACGACCACACGCCCCTGGCCTATGGCAAGCCGGGCTGGGACAACCCCTTCTTCATCGCCCATGCCCCGGGGGTGGAGCTGAAGGCATGAGCGTCCTGATCGCCATCCCCGCCCGCTATGCCAGCACCCGCTATCCGGGCAAGCCGCTGGTCGCCCTGCGCGGCCCCGATGGCGAAAAGACCCTGATCCGCCGCAGCTGGGAGGCGGCGATGGCCGTCCAGGGGGTCGACCGCGTGGTGGTGGCCACCGACGACGCGCGCATCGCCGACCATGCCCGCAGCTTCGGGGCCGAGGTGGTGATGACCTCGGCCGCCTGCCAGAACGGCACCGAACGCGTGGCCGAGGTGGCCGCCGCCCTGCCGGGCCATGACATCGTGGTCAACCTGCAGGGCGACGCGCCGCTGACGCCGGCCTGGTTCGTCGAGGATCTGGTGGCCGGCCTGCGCGCCGATCCGGGGGCCGAGGTGGCGACCCCCGTCCTGCGCTGCGACGGCCGGGCGCTGGCGGGCTTTCTGGCCGACCGGCGCGAGGGGCGCGTGGGCGGCACCACGGCGGTCTTTGGCGTGGGAGGCCGGGCGCTCTACTTTTCGAAAGAGGTGATCCCCTACACCGGCCGCGACTTCGCGCCCGAGGATCCGACCCCCGTCTTTCACCATGTCGGCGTCTATGCCTATCGGCCCGCGGCGCTGGCGGCCTATCCGGGCTGGCCCATGGGCCCGCTGGAACGGCTTGAGGGGCTGGAACAGCTGCGCTTTCTGGAAAACGGCCGGCCGGTGCTGTGCGTCCAGGTCCAGGCCCGCGGCCGCCAGTTCTGGGAGCTGAACAACCCCAGCGACGTGCCGGTGATCGAGGCGATGATGTCCGAAATGGCCACCGTATGACGGACGCCGTGCCCGCACTGTCCGTCGTCATCGTCAGCCGGCACCGGCCGGCGGCGCTGATGCGGGCGATCTTGGGCGTCTGCCAGCAGGACCACCCGCAGATCGAGCTGATCGTGGTGGCCGATCCGGCCGCCGCGGCACAGGTGACGGCGGCGCATCCGGGCGCCCATGCGCTGGCCTTCGATCAGCCCAACATCTCGGCCGCGCGGAACCTTGGCCTCGATCTGGCGGCGGCGCCGGTGGTGGCCTTTCTGGACGACGACGCGGTGCCCGAACCCGACTGGGCGCGGCGGCTGGCCACGGTCTTTGCCGACCCCGCGGTGACCCAGGCGGGCGGCTTCGTCCGGGGCCCCGACGGCGTGCGGTTCCAGTGGCAGGGGATCGAGGTCGACCATCTGGGCGCCGATCACCCGCTGGCGGTGCAGGGCACCACGATCCGCCCGGGCAGCGCCACCCGCGCCATCAAGACCCAGGGCACCAACTGCGCCTTTCGCGCCGCGGCGCTGCGGGCGGCGGGGGGGTTCGACCCGGCCTACGCCTTTTACCTGGATGAGGCGGATGTGAACCTGCGCCTGGCCGCGGCGGGCGGGCTGACGGCGGTGGTGCCCCGCGCGGTGGTGCATCACGGCTATGCCGCCAGCCCCCGCCGCCGGGCCGACCGCGCGCCGCTGACCCTGGTCGACATCGGCGCCAGCATGGCGGTGTTCCTGCGCCGCCACGCCCCGGCACAGGCCGCGCCCGCCGCGCTGGACCGGCTGCGCGCCGATCAGCGCGCGCGGCTGGTGCGCATGATGGTCGCGGGCCTGATCGAGCCGCGCGACGTGGGCCGGCTGATGGCCACGCTGGAACAGGGCCTGGCCGAGGGGCAGGGCCGCCGCATGCCCGACCTGGCCCCGCGGCCCGTCCCGCGGCGTGGGCTGCATCCGCTGCCCGGCACCGGGCCGCGCCCCGTGCAGGTGTTCTGCGGCCGCGGCAGTGCGGCGCGCGCCGCCGAGGCCCGCGCCCGGGGCGCGATCGTGACCGTCGAGGGCCGCGGCCCCCCCTGGCAGCGGCCGCGCGTCCGCTTTGACGACGACGGCATCTGGCGCGCCACGGCGGGGCGCTGGCGCGACCTGCCGGAATTGCCGCCCGGCCGGCGCTGTGGCACAAATTCGCCGGAAGGGTTGGCCTGATCCCGCGCATCCCGTGTGCGGCTTGCCCCTTTGCGGCCATACTTCTATTGCAGATGGAATAACGGCGGCCCCTTTCCACGACCTACGATCCGAATCGAGACGGAAATGACCAGACACAAGGTATCCAAGGCGATCTTTCCGGTGGCGGGGCTGGGAACCCGGTTCCTCCCGGCGACCAAGTCGATCCCGAAAGAGATCATGACCCTGGTCGACCGGCCGCTGATCCAGTATGCGATCGACGAGGCCCGCGCCGCCGGGATCGATGAGTTCATCTTCGTCACCTCGCGCGGGAAATCCGCGCTCGAGGATTATTTCGACCACTCGCCGGAACTGGAACGCACCCTGACCGAGGCCGGCAAGGCCGACCTGCTGGAAACGCTGCACCAGACCTACATGAGCAGCGGCGCCATCGCCTATGTGCGGCAGAACCGCCCCAGGGGTCTGGGCCATGCGGTCTGGTGCGCGCGGCGGCTGGTGGGCGACGAACCCTTTGCCGTGCTGCTGCCCGATGACGTGATCGCGGCCGAAAAGCCCTGCCTGAAGCAGATGGTCGAGGCCTATGGCGATCTGGGCGGCTGCATGGTCGCCGCGATGGAGGTGCCGCCGGCGCGCGCCAGCTCCTACGGCGTGCTGGATGTCGACCGGGACGACGGGTCGCTGATCCGCGTCAAGGGTCTGGTGGAAAAGCCCAAGGCGGGCACCGCGCCGTCGAACCTGGCGGTGATCGGGCGCTATATCCTCAGCCCCCGGGTGATGGAGAACCTGAACAACATGCGCCCCGGCGCGGGCGGCGAAATCCAGCTGACCGACGCCATCGCGGCCGAGATCGGCGGCCCCGAGACGGTGCATGGCTACCGCTTTCAGGGCCAGCGCTACGACTGCGGGTCCAAGGCGGGCTTCCTGCAGGCGACCGTGGCCTTTGGCCTGGCGCGGCAGGACCTGTCGGCGGAATTCGCCGACTTCCTGCACCACATGGTCGCGCTGCGCGAAGCCGCGCAGTAGCCCATGGGCGCGCGGCTGATCGACCTGACGCGGCTGGTGTCGCGGCTGGGTCGGGGGCCGCTGACCGGTATCGACCGGGTCGAGGCCGTCTGGCTGGAGCACCTGCTGACCGATCCGGCCCCCGTGGGGGGGCTGGTGCGCACCCCGGCGGGGCTGCTGTTCCTGGACCGGGGGGGCATGGCGGGGCTGCAGGCGCTGGTGCGCGGGGCGGCGGCGCTGCCCGACCGGCCCGATGCGCTGTCGCGCCTGTTGCGGCGGCGCCGGCCGCGGCAGGCGCGGGCCGAAACCGCGGTGCGCGGGCTGGCCTGTGCCCGGGCCCCCGCGCCGCTGGCCGCGCGGATGCTGCGCCGGCAGCTGCCGGGCGGCGGGCTCTACCTGAACCTGGGCCATACGAATCTGGATCGCGCGACCCTGGCGCTGGTGCGCCGGGCGGGCTTTCGCAGCGCGGTGCTGGTGCATGACACGATCCCGCTGGACCACCCCGATCTGGTGCGCCCTGGCACCACGGCGTCCTTTGCCCGGCGTATCGCCGCCGTGGCACGCGGGGCCGATCATGTGCTGTTTTCCACCCGCGATGCCCGCACACGGGCCGAGGCCTGGTTCGCGCGCGCCGGCCGCGTTCCGCCCGCGCTGGTCGCACCGCTGGGGGTGGTGCCGGCGACGGCCGACCCCGCCGCCGTGCCGGCGGCGCTGACCGCCGCGCTGGGCGACGGGGCGCCGATGTTCCTGGCGCTGGGCACGATCGAGCCGCGCAAGGACCACGCCCTGCTGGTGGATGTCTGGGATGCCCTGGCCGCGCGGCTGCCTGCGGCCGATATTCCGCATCTGGTGATCGCGGGCGGGCGGGGCTGGGCCGCGCCTGCGCTGCTGGCGCGGCTGGATGCCCACCCCCTGCGCGGCACCCGCCTGCATGAGGCGCCCGGCCTGACCGATGCCGCCGTGGCCGCGCTGATGGACCGCGCCGCCGCGCTGGTCTTTCCCAGCCGGGCCGAGGGCTTTGGCCTGCCCCCGACCGAGGCCATGGCCCGCGGCTGCCCCGTGCTTTGCACGCCACTGGAATCGCTTTGCGAATCGCTGGGGAACTATCCCGTTTACCTTGCGGCGGGCGACGTCTATTCTTGGGCGGAAACAATAGAACAGATGGCGCGCGCGTTCGGGCAGGATGGAAGCGGCGCACCCCGGAAACCGGCCACGGCGCCGGTGCCGCGGTGGCAGGACCACTTCAACACGGTCTTAACCCTGGACGCCTAGGTGATTGCAGGGGCATTTCGGCCCCGCGGGGGTGATGGGTGAAGATTCTGCGGTCCTATGCATTGCGGCTGGCGCGCAAGCGCTGGCGGTTTCGCGCGATGCGGAAAAGCCGGGAACTGACCCCCGTCGTCAGCCGCCACCGCGCCGTCCGCCCCGGCGACGTGCTGCTGTTCAGCACGCTGCGCAACGAAAAGGTCCGGCTGCCCTGGTTCCTGCGCTACTACCGCGAAGTGGGGGTCAGCCATTTCCTGATCGTCGACAATGACAGCGACGATGGCAGCCGCGAATACCTGGCCGAACAGGCCGACGTATCGCTGTGGACCACCACCGCCAGCTACAAGCGCGCGCGCTTCGGGGTCGACTGGCTGAACTGGCTGCAGATGCGCCACGGCCACGGCCACTGGTGCCTGGTGGTCGACCCGGACGAATTCTTTGTCTACCCGTTCTGCGACACCCGGCCGATCCGGGCGCTGACCGACTGGCTGGATGCCTCGTCGATCCGGTCGTTCTCGGCCATGCTGCTGGACATGTATCCCAAGGGGCCGATCGGCGCCGTCCCCTATCGCGAAGGCCAGGACCCGTTCGAGATCGCCAGCTGGTTCGACAGCGGCAACTATTCGATCACCCGAAACTGGCGCTTTGGTAACCTGTGGATCCAGGGTGGCCCGCGGGCGCGGATGTTCTTTCGCGACGCGCCCGAACGCGCGCCCGCGCTGAACAAGATCCCGCTGGTGAAATGGCATCGCGACTATGCCTATGTCAGCTCGACCCACATGCTGCTGCCGCGGGGCCTGAACCTGGTCTACGACGAATGGGGCGGCGAAAAGGCCAGCGGCGTGCTGCTGCATGCCAAGTTCCTGGATACCTTCGCCGCCAAGGCCGAAGAGGAGATGCGCCGCAAGCAGCACTATGCCAACAGCCACGAATACCGCGCCTACCGCGAAGGGCTGAAGGACCAGCCCGACCTGTGGTGCAAGTGGAGCGAGAAGTACATCAACTGGCGCCAGCTGGAGATTCTGGGGCTGATGTCCAAGGGGAACTGGGCGTAGTGGCGACGCTGGGGTTCCTCATGCTGTGCCACACCGCGCTGGACCGCGCGGGCCAGGTCGCCCGGCACTGGGCCGAACGCGACTGTCCCGTGGTGGTCCATGTCGATGCCAAGGTCCGCGCCCGCGCCTATGACCGGCTGAGGAAATCGCTGGCCGATCTGTCCAACGTGCGATTCTCGCGCCGGTTCGTCTGCGAATGGGGCACCTGGGGGCTGGTCGCCGCCACCCAGGCCGCGGCCGAGGTTATGCTGCGCGACTTTCCCGACGTGCGGCATGTCTATCTGGCCTCGGGGTCCTGCCTGCCGCTGCGCCCGGTCGAGGATCTGCGCGCCTATCTGGACGCCCGCCCGCGCACCGACTTCATCGAAAGCGTCACGACCGAGGATGTGGGCTGGACGGTCGGCGGTCTCAGCCTGGAACGCTTTACCCTGCGCTTTCCGTTTTCCTGGCGGCGCCACCGCAAGCTGTTCGACGCCTATGTGCGGCTGCAGCGGCGCCTGGGCTATCGCCGGGCCATCCCCCAGGGTCTGCAACCGCATCTGGGCAGCCAGTGGTGGTGCCTGACGCGCGCCACGCTGTCGGCCATCCTGGACGACCCCGAACGCCCGGTCTACGACCGCTATTTCCGCCGCGTCTGGATCCCGGACGAAAGCTATTTCCAGACGCTGGTGCGGCTGTATTCCCAGAACGTCGAAAGCCGGTCGCTGACGCTGTCCAAGTTCGACTTCCAGGGCAAGCCGCACATCTTCTACGACGACCACCTGCAGCTGCTGCGGCGGTCCGACTGCTTCATGGCGCGCAAGATCTGGCCCCAGGCCGACCGGCTGTATCGCACCTTCCTGTCGGGCGAACCGGGGGTGATGCAGGCGGGCGAACCCAACCCGGGCAAGATCGACCGGCTGTTTTCCAAGGCGGTGGAACGGCGCACCAGGGGGCGCCCGGGTCTCTACATGCAAAGCCGCTTTCCGCATGAAAACTGGGAAAACGGCAAGACCGGCAACGTCTATTCGGTGTTCGAGGGGTTTTCCGAAACGTTTGAGGATTTCGAGGTCTGGCTGGGCAAGGTGATCGGCACGCGGGTGCATGGGCACCTGTTCGCCCCCGACCGCGCCGAATTCGCCGGGGGCGAGACGGTCTACAACGGCAGCCTGTCCGACAGCGCGGCGCTGCGCGACTACAACCCGCGGTCCTTCATCACCAATCTGGTGTGGAACACGCGGGGCGAACGGCAGTGTTTCCAGTTCGGGCCGGGCGACCGTCAGGACCTGGGCTGGTTCCTGGCGATGGACCCGAACGCGCAGATCTCGGTCATCACCGGCGCCTGGGCGATCCCGCTGTTCAAGTCGAACCGCGACTTCGGCGACATCCGGCGTGAGGCTGCGCAACTGCAGAAGATCGAGCAGGAACACCTGAACGTGCTGCGGTCGCCCTATGTCAAGGCGCGGATCCGCATCTGGACGCTGGCCGAATTCCTGGAAAGCCCGATGGAACCGCTGCAGACCATCGTCGATGAAATCAGCCCCCGCGCCCTGCGCCGCCTGACCGAGGCGCCGCGGCTGACCGACCTGACGGGCTTTGGCCAGTTCCTGCAGAACCTGCGCAACCAGGGCATGCAGCCCGTGCTGATGGGCGACTTTCCCGTCGGCGGGGGCGATGTCCAGCCGGCGCGCACCCAGCGCGGCCGGCCCTATCTGGTGAAATGATGCGCTTCACCTCGTTCGTGATGTTCGCCGAAATGCGGACCGGGTCGAACTTCCTTGAGGCGAACCTGAACGCCCTGCCCGGCGTCACCTGCCATGGCGAGGCGTTCAACCCCCATTTCATCGGCCGGCTGAACCAGGACGCGCTGTTCGGCATCGACCTGGCCGCGCGCGAACGCGATCCGCTGGCGCTGCTGGCGGCGCTGCGGGCGAACACGCCGGGCCTGTCGGGGTTCCGCTACTTTCACGACCACGACCCGCGGGTGTTTCCCGCCGTGATGGCTGACCCCGCCTGCGCCAAGATCGTGCTGACGCGCAACCCGGTCGAAAGCTATGTCAGCTGGAAGATCGCCCAGGCCACCGGCCAGTGGAAGCTGACCAAGGCGACCCGCGCCCGCAGCGCCCGCGCCCAGTTCGACGCCGACGAATTCATGGCGCATCTGGACCGGCTGCAGGGATTTCAGCTGCAGATCCTGCACGGGTTGCAGGTGACCGGGCAGACGGCCTTCTATCTGGACTATGACGATGTCCAGGATCTGGACGTGCTGAACGGCCTGGCGGCCTTTCTGGGGGTGCCGGCGCGGCTGTCCGAACTGGACCCCACGCTGAAGAAGCAGAACCCCGAGGAGATCGGCGCCAAGGTCGAGAACCTGGATCAGATGCAGCAGGCGCTGGCGCGGCTGGACCGGTTCAACCTGTCGCGCACCCCGAATTTCGAGCCGCGCCGCGCGGCCGGGGTGCCGGGCTATCTGGCCGGGGCGCAGCTGCCGCTGCTGTTCCTGCCCATCCGTTCGGGCCCCGAGGCCGAGGTCGAGGCCTGGCTGGCCGCGCAGGGCCCCGTGCTGCGCAACATGACGCAAAAGGACCTGCGCGCCTGGAAGCGCGACCACCCCGCCCACCGCGCCTTTGCCGTGCTGCGCCATCCGCTGGCGCGCGCCCATGCGGCGTTCTGCGACCGGGTGCTGGCCGGCCGCCTGGGCGAGCTGCGCCAGGCCCTGGTGCGGCAGTGGAAGCTGGACCTGCCCCCGCCGGACGAGGCCGCCGCGATGGATCCCGACCGCCACCGCGCGGCGTTCCTGGGGTTCCTGCGGTTCCTGAAACAGAACCTGGGCGGGCAGAGCGGGCTGCGCGTCGATGCCCACTGGGCCAGCCAGACCGCCGTGCTGCAGGGCTATGCCGCCACCCAGCTCCCCGATGCCCTGCTGCGCGAGGACGACCTGCCCCGGGGGCTGGACCATCTGGGCCGGTCGCTGGGCCTGACGCTGCCGCCGCTGGCGCCGCCCGCGCCGGACCCGCGGCTGGCCGCGATCTGCGATGACGAGGTGCAGGCGGCCGCGCGCGAGGCCTATGCCCGCGACTACCTGCAGTTCGGCTTTGCCGACTGGCGGCCCTGATCGGTCAGGCCGCCTGGGTGGCGCCGCGCCCCTCGGTCAGCACGGCATGCAGCTTTGCGGGGTCTGTGTTCGCGCGCAGCTTGGCCACCACGGCGGGGTCGCGCATGGTGCGGCTGACCAGGGCCAGCGCCTTCAGATGGTCGACGCCCGAATCCTTGGGCGCGAACAGGGCAAACACCAGATCGACGGGCTGGCGGTCGACCGAATCGTAGTCCAGCGGCTTTTCCAGCCGCAGGAAGACGCCGACGATGCCCGGCAGATCCTCGATCCGGGCATGGGGCAGGGCGATGCCGTGGCCGACGCCCGTGGGCCCCAGGCTTTCGCGTTCCTGCAGCCCGTCGACCGCCACCGCGGCCGACAGGCCATAGGCCTGGGCGGCGACCTCTCCCAGTTCGTGGAAAAGGCGCTTCTTGCTGGTCAGGTGGCTGAGCGTGCGAACCGCACCCGGCTTGAGTATCTTGGTCAGGTCCATCCGCAGCCTTTGCCCAGAGCGTGGTTCATTACGCGTTCCGCGGGTCGATCCAGCCGATGTTGCCGTCGTCGCGGCGATAGACGACGTTCACGCCGCCATGGCCCTCGTTGCGGAAGACCAGCATCTTCTGCCCGGCCAGTTCCAGCTGCATGATGGCCTCGCCCACCGTGATCATCGGGATCTTCGTCTCCATCTCGGCGATCACCACCGGCTGCAGGCTTTCGGGTTCGGCATCCTCGACCTCGTTCGCCGACGCGACGATATAGGCCGACCCGCCGTCGTATTCAACCGGCGCCGTGCGGGTGGCGTGGTGGTTGCGCAGCCGCCGCTTGTAGCGGCGCAGCTGCTTGTCCAGCTTTTCACGGCAGGATTCGAAGGCGGCATAGATCTCGGTCGCGTGGCCCTTGGCGGCGGCGTTCAGCCCGGTCGACAGATGGACCGTCGCCTCGCACAGGAACTCGAAACCCGAGCGGGAAAAGATCACGACGGCCTCGGTCGGGCGCTGGGCGTATTTCTCGACCAGTTCGCCCAGTTCGGCCTTCACATGGGTCTGCAGCGCTTCCCCGATGTCGATCTGCTTTCCGCTGATCTGGTACCTCATGATGCCTCCTCTCTACGGCATGGCCCCTTGGATCCCGCGGCTGCGGGGGTGCGGGGGCCTGTCCGGTCACGGGTTCCGCAAGCGCCACGCCGCCCGGTTGCGCAGGCCCTGATGCCTGCCGGTTCCTGCGTCGGAAAGGGGCGGTCTTCGCGCATGTCCCGATCATTTGGGGCCACGATGCACGGTGTTGTCAACCGTGCCGTCATAAGGGCGTCATGTTCGCCCGGGGGCGTCAGGAAATGCGGAAGTTCTGGCCCAGATAGACGCGGCGGACGTTTTCGTCGCGTACGACTTCCTCGGTCGTGCCGGACATCAGCACCGCGCCGTCGTGCAGGATATAGGCGCGGTCGACGATTTCCAGCGTCTCGCGCACGTTGTGGTCGGTGATCAGCACGCCGATGCCGCGCCCCTTCAGGTCGGCCACCAGATGGCGGATCTCGCCCACGGCGATCGGGTCGACACCGGCAAAGGGTTCGTCCAGCAGCAGGTATTTTGGATCGGCAGCCAGGCAGCGCGCGATTTCCACCCGCCGCCGTTCGCCGCCCGACAGCGACAGCGCCGAGGCCCGCCGCAGATGCCCGATCGAGAAGTCGGACAGCAGTTCCTCAAGCCGTTCGCGGCGCCGGTGGCTGTCGCGTTCGACGATTTCCAGCACGGCCAGGATGTTGTCCTCGACCGTCAGGCCGCGGAAGATGCTGACCTCTTGCGGCAGATAGCCGATGCCCAGCCGGGCGCGGCGATACATGGGCAGGGCGGTGGCGTCGCGCCCGTCGATCAGGACCTGCCCGCCTTCGGGCATCACCAGCCCGGCGATGGCATAGAAGCAGGTGGTCTTGCCCGATCCGTTGGGCCCCAGCAGGGCCACCACCTCGCCCCGCTGCAGGCTCAGGCTGACGTCGCGGATGACGGGGCGGCGGCGATAGCTCTTGCGCAGGTTGCGCACCTGCAGTCCGGCGCCGCCGGGGGTGCCGGACAGGTCGGGGCGCGGGGTCATGGTGCGGGCGCGGCCCCAGGCTTGCCCTGCGGCGTGAAGATCGTGGTCACCCGCCCCTCCATCACGCCGGTTCCGGCCTTCAGGTCGACGGTCAGCCGCTGGCCCGACACGGCATTGGGCCCCTGCGTCAGCAGCACGTCGCCGGTCAGCACCACGGTGCCCGCGGCCACGGCATAGACGGCATCGCGGGCTTCGGCGGCCTCCTGGGGCGTGGCCATCGTCACCCCGCCCGAGGCCAGGAGCCGTTCGATCGCGCCGCCTTCGGCCGCGTATTCCACCCGCACCTCGGCCGCGGACAGGCGCAGGTCGCCCTGACCCACCAGCACGTTGCCGGAAAAGACGGCGGAATTGTCGGCCTGGTTCAGCCGCAGGCTGTCGGCCTGCACCTCGACCGGCAGCGAGGTGTCCTGTTGCAGCCCGCCAAAGGTGATCTGGGTGCCCTGCGCGGCGGCCGAGGCGGCGGCACAGACCATCAGGATCGGCACGAAGAGACGGCGGAACATGTCAGACCTTTACGGGGCGGCCGGTGCGGGGCGGTATATCAGCTTCACGCCTGCGTTGAAAACCAGAACATGGCTGCGTTCCGGCCCCTCGGCCGTCAGGCGCAGCCCGCCCGCGGTCAGCGTGCCCAGCGGGCCGGTGGCGGTCACGGGGCCGTCGCCCGTGACCAGCGTGCGGTCCAGCGCGGCCGTCACCCGCGGCGTGGCGATGCGATAGCCGGTGGAGGTGGTCACGGTCACCGCGCCGGTCAGCACTAGGTCGCCCGCGCCCTGGGGCAGGTCGGCGTGATCGGCCGTCACCTCGGTCACCTGGCCGTCGGGGGCCACCAGCCGCGCCACCAGCCGCTGCGCCGAGGCCCCGCCCCCCGCATCGGGCCGCGCCTCGGCCGCGATGACGGTCAGCGCGGCGCCGTCGCGCGTGGTGCCGGAATAGGCCGGCGCGGTCAGCCGGGGTTCGCGGGCGCGATCCTGGACATCGACCTCGGCAAAGGGGATGGCGTCCTGGGGGTCGATCCGGCGCGACAGCAGGAACAGCGTCGACAGGATCGCCAGCGCGATCAGCGGCAGCACGATCTTCAGCCAGGCCACCAGCCGCGAATGCCGGTCCAGGCGCGCCATGGCTCAGCCCACCCCGGCGCGCAGGCAGTCGTGGATGTGCAGGATGCCCACCGCGGCGCGACTGGCCTCGGGGTCGACCACGAAGAGCGAGGTGATCTTGGCCGCGTTCATCACCGCCACGGCGCGTTCGGCCAGCGCCTCGGGGCCGATGGTGCGGGGGTTGGGCGTCATCACCTGCCGCGCCTGCAGGTCCAGCAGGCCCGCCATGTGCCGCCGCAGGTCGCCGTCGGTGATGATGCCGGCCAGCGCGCCCGCCGCATCGGTCACGCCCACGACGCCGAAGCCCTTTTGCGTCATGGCCAGCAGGGCATCGGCCATGGGCGCGTCCTGGTCGATCAGCGGCAGGTCGGCGTGCATCAGGTCGGCCACCCGCATCAGCCGCGCGCCCAGCTTGCCGCCGGGGTGGAACAGGCGGAACTGGTCGGGGGTAAAGCGGCGGTGTTCCATCAGCGCCACGGCCAGCGCATCGCCCAGGGCCAGTGTCATGGTGGTCGACGTGGTGGGCACGATCCCGGTTTCGCAGGCCTCGGGCGCGGGGGGCAGCAGCAGCGCCACGTCGGACTGCCGCAGCAGCGTCGACCCCGCCCGCCCCGCCACCCCGATCAGCGGAATGCCGAAGCGGCGGGTATGGGCCACGATGTCGGCCAGCTCCGGCGTCTCGCCCGAATTCGACAGCACCAGCGCCACGTCGCCGCGCATCACCATGCCCAGGTCGCCGTGGCTGGCCTCGGCGGGGTGGACGAATTGCGCGGGCGTGCCGGTGCTGGCCAGCGTGGCCGCGATCTTGCGCCCGACATGGCCCGACTTGCCCATGCCCGACACGATCACCCGCCCCTCGGCCGCCAGGATCAGCCGCACGGCGGCGTCGAAGTCCGCCCCCAGCGAGGCGGCCAGCAGCCCCAGCGCCTCGGCCTCGCGCGCGATGACGCGGGCACCGGTCCGGTGAAAGTCAGTGGTGGAAGATGTCATTCGGCTCGTCCCAGCCCAGCAGGTCCAGCTCGGCCCGGGTGGGCAGGAAGGCAAAGCAGCGCTGCGCCAGGTCCAGCCGCCCCTCGCGGATCAGCCGCGATTCGAGTTCATCCTTCAGCCGGTGCAGATACAGCACATCCGACGCGGCATAGTCGCGCTGCGCCTCGCTCAGGGTTTCCGACCCCCAGTCGCTGGTCTGCTGCTGTTTCGACACGTCGACGCCCACCAGTTCGGCCAGCAGGTATTTCAGCCCGTGCCGGTCGGTAAAGGTGCGGATCAGGCGCGAGGCGATCTTGGTGCACCAGACCGGCGCGGTGACGACGCCAAAGGCCCGCTGCAGGGCGGCGATGTCGAACCGGCCGAAGTGGAACAGCTTCAGCACCGCAGGGTCGGTCAGCAGCCGTTCCAGATTCGGCGCGCGGGTCTGGCCGCGGGCGATCTGCACCAGATGCGCATGGCCGTCGCCCGACGACAGCTGCACCAGGCACAGCCGGTCGCGGCGCGGGTCCAGGCCCATCGTCTCGGTGTCGATCGCCACGACGGGGCCAAGGTCCAGCCCGTCGGGCAGGTCGTTCTGGTAGAGGTGAATCGCCATGATGTCCCCGGAACGGCCAGGGGCGCGGACCTTGCGGACCGCGCCCCTGGCGAATGGTGCCCAGAAGAGGACTCGAACCTCCACGCCTTGCGGCACTGGTACCTGAAACCAGCGCGTCTACCAATTCCGCCATCTGGGCCGATGTCGTGGGGCGCGGTTTATCGGGGGTGATTGGCGGTGTCAACGGGGTGTCACGCATTTTCCCGCAGCCTTTTCCGCGGGTCGCCGGGGCGGCAATTTGGGGCGGCGATTTGCGGCTTGTCGCGCGGGGGCACGGGCGCTATCCCCTTGGCCATGTCTACGCACGAAAAGGGGCGCGGGATGGGCAGGCTGGTCACGATCTATGGCGGCTCGGGCTTTGTCGGGCGCTATGTCGCGCGGCGTCTGGCGCAACAGGGCTGGCGCGTGCGCGTCGCCGTCCGCCGCCCGAACGAGGCGCTGTTCGTCCGCCCCTATGGCGTGCCGGGCCAGGTCGAACCGGTCCAGTGCAACATCCGCGACGAGGCCAGCGTGGCCGCCGCCTTGGCGGGCGCCGATGCGGTGGTCAACTGCGTGGGCATCCTGAACGAACTGGGCCGCAACCGCTTCGACGCCGTCCAGGCCGAGGGCGCGGGCCGCATCGCGCGGCTGGCCGCAGCGGCGGGCGTGGCGCATCTGGTGCATGTCTCGGCCATCGGCGCCGATGCGGGGTCGCCCAGCGCCTATGCCCGGTCCAAGGCGGCGGGCGAGGCCGCGGTCCTGGCGGCCTTTCCCACCGCGGTGATCCTGCGGCCTTCGATCATCTTCGGGACCGAGGATCAGTTCTTCAACCGCTTTGCCGGCATGGCGCGGATGGCGCCCGTGCTGCCGGTGGTGGGGCCCGACACGCGGTTCCAGCCGGTGCATGTCGACGACGTGGCCCAGGCCGCCGTGCTGGGCGTGACCGGGGCGGCGGCGCCCGGCTTCTATGAACTGGGCGGGCCCGATGTCGCCACCTTCCGCGGGTTGATGCAGCGGATGCTGGCGGTGATCGAGCGGCGTGCGCTGATCGTGGGCATCCCTTTCTTTGCCGCGCGGGCGATGGCGCTGGGCTTCGACCTGATCCAGATACTGACCGGCGGGCTGATCGAGAACCGGATGCTGACCCGCGACCAGGTGCGCAACCTGGCGCGCGACAATGTGGTGGCGCCCGACGCCCGGGGCTTTGCCGATCTGGGCATCACGCCCACGCCGATGGATGCGGTGCTGCCCGACTATCTGTGGCGCTTCCGCCCCGCGGGCCAGTATGCGGCGATCAAGAAGTCGGCCAAGAACCTGCGCAAGGTCTGAACCTTGGACCAATGGGCCCTGGCCGCCCTGCTGGGCATCCTCGAGGGGCTGACCGAGTTCATCCCCGTCTCGTCCACCGGGCATCTGCTGCTGGCCGTGCATTTCCTCGGGTTCGACAGCCCCGGCCGCACGTTCGAGGTGGTGATCCAGCTGGGCGCGGTGCTGGCGGTGCTGACCGTCTATGCCGGCCGGCTGATGGCGGTGGCGCGCGGGCTGGGGCATGATCCGGCGGCGCGGCGGTTCGTCGTGTCGGTTCTGGTGGCGTTTCTGCCCGCCGTCGTGGTGGGCGTGCTGGCGCATGACCTGATCAAGACGGTGCTGTTCGAAACCCCCGTGCTGATCGCGGTGATGCTGATCCTGGGCGGCGTGGTGCTGCTGGTGGTGGACCGGCGCGCGCCGCCGCCGCGGTTTTCCGATGCCCAGGCGCTGCCGCTGGGGCTGGCGCTGCGGATCGGCCTGATCCAGTGCCTGGCGATGATCCCCGGCGTCAGCCGGTCGGGCGCCACGATCGTGGGCGCGCTGCTGATGGGCGTGGAAAAGCGCGCCGCGGCCGAGTTCAGCTTCTTCCTGTCGATGCCCACCATGCTGGGTGCCTTTGCCTACGACCTGTGGAAAAGCCGCGATCTGCTGGATGCCTCGGCCATGGGCACGATCGCGGTGGGCTTTGCGCTGGCCTTCGTGTCGGGCGTGCTGGTGGTGCGCGGGCTGCTGGCCTGGCTGTCCAGCCATGGCTACGCCGTCTTTGGCTGGTGGCGAATCATCGTGGGCTCGGTGGCGCTGGGGGCGCTGATCTGGCAGGGCGGGGGCGTTGGGTAATATATACTGACCTATTTTCGGCGGAAGCATCCTGAAAAAATGGCCCCCCACGGGAAAAAGGTGAAACAAGGTCAGCAGGGCTGACTTTTAATCCCCCGGCTACGGCAGTATCCAAGGCGGACCCGGAATGTCCGCCAGGGAGGCGCAGCCATGGCCAAGCAACGCATGCTCCAGTTCGTCACCGTCGAAAAGGAGATGCCCGAAAAGCGTCCGCCGCAGCTGCGCAGCCATGATTTCCACGAAATCTACCGCGAATATGCCGACGCCAAGGCCGCCGAACAGGCCGGCCGCTGCAGCCAGTGCGGCGTGCCCTATTGCCAGGCGCATTGCCCGCTGCACAACAACATTCCCGACTGGCTGCGCCTGACCGCCGAGGGCCGCCTGCAAGAGGCCTATGAGATCAGCCAGGCCACGAACACCTTCCCCGAGATCTGCGGCCGCATCTGCCCGCAGGACCGTCTGTGCGAAGGCAACTGTGTGATCGAACAGTCGGGCCACGGCACCGTCACCATCGGCGCGGTGGAAAAATACATCACCGACACCGCGTGGGAGGAAGGCTGGGTCCAGCCCATCCGCCCCGCCGCCGAACGGCCCGAAAGCGTGGGCATCATCGGCGCGGGCCCCGGTGGGCTGGCGGCGGCCGACCGGCTGCGCCGCGCGGGTGTGCAGGTGACGGTCTATGACCGCCATGACCGCGCGGGCGGGCTGCTGACCTATGGCATTCCGGGGTTCAAGCTGGAAAAGCCGGTGGTCATGCAGCGCATCGCCCAGCTGGAACAGGGCGGCGTGCAGTTCGTGCCCAACTGCGACGTGGGGGTGGACCTGTCCTTTGACGCGATCCGCGGCCGGCATGACGCGGTGCTGATCGCGACCGGCGTCTACAAGGCGCGCGACCTGCGGGCGCCCGGCGTGGGCCTGCCCGGCATCGTGCCCGCGCTGGACTTCCTGACCGCCAGCAACCGCAAGAGCTTTGGCGATGAGGTCGAGGCCTTCGACAGCGGCGCGCTGAACGCGGCCGGCAAGCGCGTCGTCGTCATCGGTGGCGGCGACACCGCGATGGACTGCGTGCGCACCGCGATTCGCCAGGGCGCGGTCAGCGTGAAATGCCTGTATCGGCGCGACCGTGCCAACATGCCCGGCAGCCAGCGCGAGGTGCAGAACGCCGAGGAAGAGGGCGTCGAATTCGTCTGGCTGACCGCCCCGCGCGGGTTCACCGGCGGCGCGCATGTCGAGGGCGTGATCGTCCAGCGCATGCGTCTGGGCGCCCCCGATGCCAGCGGCCGGCAGAGCCCCGAGCTGATCGAGGGCGCCGACTATACCGAACCCGCCGATCTGGTGATCCAGGCCCTGGGGTTCGAGCCCGAGGACCTGCCCACCCTGTGGGGTGTGCCGGAACTGGCGGTGACGCGCTGGGGCACGATCAAGGCCGATTTCCGCAGCCATGAAACCAGCCTGCCCGGCGTCTTTGCCGCGGGCGACATCGTGCGCGGCGCCAGCCTGGTCGTCTGGGCCATCCGCGACGGGCGCGAGGCGGCGGAGTCGATCCTGTCCTATCTGGCGCAGTCCGCCGCCGTCGCGGCCGAATAGCCGCGATGGCCGCTCGCCCTGCCCTTGCCGCCCTGATCCTGACCCTGGCCGCCCCGGCCGGGGCGCTGGCGCAGTCGCCTGCCCCCGGCGTCTTTACCCCGCCGCCGGGCTGCCAGGGCTTTCTGACCGTGCAAAGCCGCGGCTGCCGCGTGTCGAACCACTACCGGTGCGAGGCCGACGCCCCCGGCGACCAGTGGCGCGCCGATTTCGACCAGGAAGGCCCCTATTTCGTCAGCCGCATCGACGCCGAGGGGCAGTGGGTCGAAAGCTATGACCTGTTTCCCACCGTGCGCCAAGTGCTGGACGCAGGCCCCGAGGATGCGCAGAGCTTCTCGACCCTGCTGGCCGAGGGGATCGACACCTTTGCCTTCGGCCTGTCGCGCGACACGGGCGAAACCAGCCGCGTGCGCGGCTTTGACCGCCTGACGGGGGCCGAGGTCGTGATCGACGGCATCCCGCTGCGCCAGACCGATTTCGAGTTCACCGAAACCAACCCCGACGGCAGCCTGCGCCGTCGTGCGCGCGGCCGGGAATACATCCACCCCGACTGGCGGCTGTTCTTTGCCGGCCCGTCGGAATGGGATGGCGGCGACGGCTTTGTCGCCTATGACGGCAGCCCGGTCCAGTTCGTCTTTGCGGGCGAGCCGGGCTTCATGGCCACCGAACCGCTGTATGAATGCGACGCCATCCTGTCGCGCCTGCCCCTTAGCCCCTTGCCGAAGGAGGATACCTCCCATGACGATCTATGATGCAGCCTGGGTGCAGGCCGAGGACGCCAAGCGCAAGTGGCTGGCCGAGAACGGCCTTTACCGCGAGGATGACGAACATGCCTCGTGCGGGGTAGGGCTGGTCGTGGCGATCAACGGCAAGCCCAGCCGCAAGGTTGTGGAAAACGGCATCGCCGCGCTGAAGGCGGTCTGGCACCGCGGGGCGGTCGACGCCGACGGCAAGACCGGCGACGGCGCGGGCATCCATGTGCAGATCCCCGTCAGGTTCTTTCACGACGTGATCCGCCGCACCGGCCACGAACCCGACCTGAACAAGATGGTCGCGGTGGGCCAGGTGTTCCTGCCGCGCACCGACTTCGGCGCGCAGGAACGCTGCCGCAGCATCGTGGAAACCGAAGTGCTGCGCATGGGCCATTACATCTATGGCTGGCGCCATGTGCCGGTGAACACCGAGGTTCTGGGCGAAAAGGCCAATGCCACCCGCCCCGAGATCGAGCAGATCCTGATCCGCTGCGAAAAGGACATCGACGAGGAAACCTTCGAGCGCGAGCTCTACATCATCCGCCGCCGGATCGAGAAGGCCGCCGTGGCCGCCCAGATCCGGGGCCTGTATCTGTGCAGCCTGTCCTGCCGGTCGATCATCTACAAGGGGATGATGCTGGCCGAACAGGTCTCCGTGTTCTATCCCGACCTGCAGGACGACCGGTTCGAAAGCGCCTTTGCCATCTATCACCAGCGCTATTCGACCAACACCTTCCCGCAGTGGTGGCTGGCCCAGCCTTTCCGCATGCTGGCCCACAACGGCGAGATCAACACGCTGAAGGGCAACGTCAACTGGATGAAGAGCCATGAGATCCGCATGGCCCATTCCGCCTTTGGCGAAGCGGCCGAGGACATCAAGCCGATCATCCCCGTCGGCGCCAGCGACAGCGGCGCGCTGGACGCGGTGTTCGAGGTGATGGTGCGGTCGGGCCGGTCCGCGCCGATGACCAAGACCATGCTGGTGCCCGAGGCCTGGTCCAAGATGACGGGCGAGATGCCCAAGGCCTGGGCCGACATGTATGCCTATTGCAACGCGGTGATGGAACCCTGGGACGGCCCCGCCGCCCTGGCCATGACCGACGGCCGCTGGGTCTGCGGCGGGCTGGACCGCAACGGGCTGCGGCCGATGCGCTATGTCGTCACCGGCGACGGCATGCTGATCGCGGGGTCCGAGGCCGGCATGGTCCCGGTGGACGAATCCACGGTGCGCGAAAAGGGCGCGCTGGGCCCGGGCCAGATGATCGCCGTCGACATGCGCGACGGCCGACTTTACCACGATGTCGAGCTGAAGGACCGCCTGGCCGCCAGCCAGCCCTTCGGCGACTGGATCGAGAAGGTCGTCGACCTGAACGCCATCCTGCGCGACGTGCCGGAACGGCCGATGTTCCAGGGCACCGACCTGCGCAAGCGCCAGGTCGCCGCGGGCTACACGGTCGAGGAGTTGGAACAGGTCCTGGCGCCGATGGCCGAGGACGGCAAGGAAATGGTCGCCAGCATGGGCGACGACACGCCGCCCGCGGTGCTGTCGAACATCTACCGCCCGCTGAGCCACTTCTTCCGCCAGAACTTCAGCCAGGTCACCAACCCGCCCATCGACTCCCTGCGCGAAAGCCGGGTGATGTCGCTGAAGACGCGGTTCGGCAATCTCAAGAACGTGCTGGACGAAAACAGCAGCCAGACGGAAATCCTGGTGCTGCAAAGCCCGTTCATCGCCAATGCCGAATTCGACGCGATGGTCCAGCAGTTCGGGGCCAATGTGGTCTTCATCGACTGCACCTTCCCGGTGGGTCCGGGGCTGGACGACCTGCGCCGGGGGCTGGAGCGCATCCGCGCCGAGGCCGAGGATGCCGTGCGCTCGGGCGCCGGCCATCTGGTGCTGACCGACCAGCACCAGGGCCCCGCCCGCGTGCCGATGCCGATGATCCTGGCCACCAGCGCGGTGCATTCCTGGCTGACGCGCAAGGGCCTGCGGACCTTCTGTTCGGTCAACGTCCGGTCGGCCGAATGCATCGACCCGCATTACTTTGCCGTGCTGATCGGCTGTGGCGCGACCACGGTGAACCCCTATCTGGCGCAGGATTCGATCGCCGACCGCATTTCCCGCGGCCTGCTGGACGGCAGCCTGACCGATGCGATGCGCCGCTATCGCGACGCGATCGACGCGGGCCTGCTGAAGATCATGTCCAAGATGGGGATCAGCGTCATCTCGTCCTATCGCGGCGGGCTGAACTTCGAGGCCGTGGGGCTGAGCCGCGCGATGGTCGCCGAATACTTCCCTGGCATGCACAGCCGCATCTCGGGCATCGGCGTGTCGGGCATCGAGCAGAAGCTGGAAGAGGTCCACGCCCGCGGCTGGCTGTCGGGCGATACGGTCCTGCCGATCGGCGGCTTCTACAAGGCGCGGCGCACGGGCGAAAAGCACGCCTGGGAGGCGCAGACGATGCACATGCTGCAGGCCGCCTGCGACCGCGCCAGCTATGACATCTGGAAACAGTATTCCGCCGCGATGCGGGCCAACCCGCCCATCCACATCCGCGACCTGCTGGACATCAAGCCCCTGGGCAAGGCCGTGCCGATCGACGAGGTGGAAAGCATCACCTCGATCCGCAAGCGCTTCGTCACCCCGGGGATGAGCCTGGGCGCCCTGTCGCCCGAGGCGCACAAGACCCTGAACGTCGCCATGAACCGCATCGGCGCGAAATCCGACAGCGGCGAAGGCGGCGAGGATCCGGCGCATTTCCACCCCGAACCCAATGGCGACAACCCCAGCGCCAAGATCAAGCAGGTGGCCAGCGGCCGGTTCGGCGTGACGGCCGAATACCTGAACGCCTGCGAAGAGCTGGAGATCAAGATCGCCCAGGGCGCCAAGCCCGGCGAGGGCGGCCAGCTGCCCGGCATGAAGGTGACGCAGCTGATCGCCCGGCTGCGCCATTCGACGCCCGGCGTCACGCTGATCAGCCCGCCGCCGCACCACGACATCTACAGCATCGAGGATCTGGCGCAGCTGATCTATGACCTCAAGCAGATCAACCCGCGCGCCAAGGTCACGGTCAAGCTGGTCTCGGCCAGCGGGGTGGGCACGATCGCGGCCGGCGTGGCCAAGGCCAAGGCCGACGTGATCCTGATCAGCGGCCACAACGGCGGCACCGGGGCCAGCCCCGCCACCAGCATCAAATACGCCGGCCTGCCCTGGGAAATGGGCCTGACCGAGGCGCATCAGGTGCTGGCCATGAACAACCTGCGCGAACGGGTGGTGCTGCGCACCGACGGCGGGCTGCGCACCGGGCGCGACATCGTGATGGCCGCGATGATGGGGGCCGAGGAATACGGCATCGGCACCGCCGCGCTGATCGCGATGGGCTGCATCATGGTGCGGCAGTGCCAGTCGAACACCTGCCCGGTGGGCGTCTGCACCCAGAACGAGGCGCTGCGCGCCAAGTTCACCGGCACGGCCGACAAGGTGGTGAACCTGATCACCTTCTACGCCCAGGAGGTGCGGGAAATCCTGGCCGGCATCGGCGCGCGGTCGCTGGACGAGATCATCGGCCGCGCCGACCTGCTGACCCAGGTCAGCCGCGGGGCGGCAAACCTGGACGACCTGGACCTGAACCCGCTGCTGATCACCGTGGATGGTGCGCAGAAGATCACCTACGACCGGTCCAAGCCGCGCAACGCCGTGCCCGACACGCTGGATGCCGAGATCATCCGCGACGGCGCACGGTTCTTCGAGGACGGCGAGAAGATGCAGCTGTCCTATGCCGTGCGGAACACCCACCGCACCATCGGCACCCGCGTGTCCAGCCACATCGTGCGCAAGTTCGGCATGCGCAACAACCTGCAGCCCGACCATCTGACGGTCAAGCTGACGGGCAGCTGCGGCCAGTCGCTGGGCGCCTTTGCCGCGCCGGGTCTGAAGATCGAGGTGATGGGCGATGCCAACGACTATGTGGGCAAGGGCCTGTCGGGCGGGCTGATCGTGGTCCGGCCGCAGATGTCGAGCCCGCTCGAGGCCGCCGAGAACACGATCATCGGCAACACGGTGCTCTATGGCGCGACCGGCGGCCATCTGTTCGCGGCGGGCCGGGCGGGCGAACGCTTTGCGGTGCGCAACTCGGGCGCGTCGGTCGTGGTCGAGGGCTGCGGGTCCAACGGCTGCGAATACATGACGGGCGGGGTGGCGGTGATCCTGGGCCGGATCGGCGCGAACTTCGGCGCGGGCATGACCGGGGGCATGGCCTATGTCTACGATCCCCAGGGCACGGCCGAGGACATGATGAACCTCGATTCGATCCTGACCTGTGCCGTGGCCCATCCGCATTGGGAGGCGCAGCTGAAGGGCCTGATCGAGCGGCATGCGCGCGAAACCGGCAGCCGCAAGGCCGCTGCGATCCTGGGCAACTGGGCAGCGGAAGTGCGCAACTTCCTGCAGATCTGCCCCAAGGAGATGGTTAGCCGCCTGTCGCATCCGCTGTCGGTCGAACGCGAGGCGGTGCCGGCCGAATAGGCCGGTTCCATCCGCGGGCCGGGTCGAGGGGGGCTGTCTGCCCCCCTCGGCGCCCCCCTGGGGCGCCTTCACCCCCCGAGGATATTTGGCCGGGAAGCGGGGCGGATCAGGCCCGCTTCC